>JBBSAN010000223.1:0-9355 GCA_038252265.1 Chloroflexia bacterium | reverse complement strand
GAGGTCGGCGGCCAGCATCGCCAGCATGGCGTGCTCGTGCGCGACGTCGGCGAGAAAGTACTGCCGCATCCGGAAGGCGGTGGGTTCACCCGGAGCGGCGGTCTCATACGAACCGAGGCCAGCAAGCACGATGTAGGTGCCTGTCCCTCCGGATAGGCCGGTCGTCTCGATATCGAAGAAGGCGAGGCGCGACGGGTGCGGCGCGCCAACGGGATCACCCTAGCCTCGCGCCGCATTGGAGAGGTGGGCCAGTGGAGCAACCCGCTCGCCTGCCGGGTGCGCGATGCGGTGATGAAGCGCCTGCCCCAGGCGGCCCAGATGCGGCAACTGGAGGCGACGTTGCGCTACCGGCTGTGAGAGGGTGCCGGAACGCAGGAGCATACGGATGGAAACACAGGACGAACATTTTCTCCGCCAGGCGATTGCGCTGGCCCGCCAGGCCCGCGAGCAGGGGGCCGATCCCTTCGGGGCCGTGCTGGTGCGCGACGGGGTGATCCTTCACCAGACGATGGATCGCAGCGTGGCGATGTCCGACCCCACGTTCCACGCCGAGTTGAGCATCATCAGCGAATACTGCCGCGCTCAGCAGGTCTTTGCGCTGGCGGGCACCAGCCTCTACGCCAGCACCGAGCCGTGCCCGATGTGCGCCGGGGCCATCCACTGGGCGCGCATCTCGCGGCTGGTTTACAGCGTGTCCCAGGCGCTGCTGCAAACCCGCAGCGGCGGGCGACCCAAGCTCGCCTGCACAGCTATTCTGCACCCCCCGCAGATCGCGATCGTCGGGCCGCTCTTGGCGGACGAAGGGCTGGCCGTGTTCGATGGATACACCTTTACCCCCAAACTCGCCCGGCACGCGGCCCGGTTCGGGCGATAGGCGCAGCATGGACCCGAACCCCGAACGCCCCGGCACGATCATCCTCCACGAATTCGAGAGCCGCGAAATCGCACTCTCCCCGGCGGCTCATGCCCTGCTGACCACCCGCTACCCCCGGCAACTAGAGGTGGTTGCTACCGCCAATGTTGGCCTCTACCGGATCACGGCGCGGCAGCATGTCGGGCGGATCGGGCTGCCCGGCGGCGGGCTGCTGGTGATCGAGCCGAAAGTGGGCGTACGGCACCTGTTCCACATGCTGGCGGTGGCCGCCGACCTGGCCCGCTTCCAGCCGCCGCCCGCCGAACTGGCCCCCGACCCCGAAATCTATCCCTTTGTCCTGGCGACGCTGGTGCGCCAAGTAGAGGAATTGCTGCGCGCCGGGCTGTACCAGGGCTACGAGGAGCGGGAGGACGACTTGCCCTTTATCCGGGGCCGGATCAATCTGCCCGCCCAGTTGCGCCGCCACGGCGACCTGCGCCACCGCCATATCTGTGTCTACGCCGAGCGCACGCCCGACACCGCCGAAAACCGGATCATCGCTGCCACCCTGCGGGCACTCCCGGCGCTGCTCTCGCCTTTGGACGAGGGGCCGCTGATCCGCCACGCCCGCGCCCTCCTGCGCCGCTTTGCCGACGTCACCCCACTGAGCCGGGGCCAGGCGTTGCTGGCACTGGAACGGCTGACCCTGCACCGGCTGAACGCGCCCTACGCCCCGGTGCTGGGGCTGTGCCGCCTTGCCTTGCACCATCTCAGCCTGGTGGAACAGGCCGGGGCGCATCCGTTCGCCTCATTCCTGGTCGAGATGCCGCGCCTCTTTGAGCGCTTTCTAACCGTCCGGCTGCGCGAGCATCTCGCCCCTGCCGGGTTCCGCATCGTCGCCCAGCGGCGCGACTACCTGGACGAAGCGGCCCGCGTCGGCATCCGCCCCGATGTGCTGGTCTACCCCACCGAGGGTGACGCCCCGGTGCTGGTCCTCGATGCCAAGTACCGGCGGTTGAGCACGCTGCATGACAGCGACCTGAATACCGACCTCTACCAGGTCAGTGCCTACATGGATCGTTATAGCCTGCAACAAGGCGTATTAGTTTATCCCCGCTTTAGCCCCACCGAAGAGGCCGAGGTGCGCCTGCGTGGCACCGCCAAGCGGTTGAAAGTGTTGACCCTCGACCTGGGCACCCCCACTACCGCCACGCTGGAAGACGCCGCCGCCACATTGGCCGGGCGGATCGCCGCGCTGGCCCGCAACGAAGACGGCCCGGCACTCCTGTCCCCGCTAGAATAACCTCTATACTACCCATTTCTTCATCAATTCTTTTATTATTATATATTGTAGTGGATTTTTTTCGCTTGACAGGTAATTCGGGGTGTGTTATGATGCACAAACGGTAGGATGTTGGGATTTAAATCTAGAGTTACTCATTCAACGTATATCCTAATAACACAGGATGATACAACTTGAGTAAACTATTATCTTACTACCGACTGAACCAAAGATTAGAAACGATACTACTTTTCGCGGCGTGAAAGGGGGGAGACCTGACATTATATAGCCATGATCTGTAGTAATATATAAATCCTGACTGAGCAATTATCATCGTGAACCGCGATGCGATGTACCGGGCATCACAAAAGTAGCAACACCTACAAGACGACCGCACCACCGGAGCGTAATGTCGGGGGACTAGCACGGCCTCTGGTGGGAAGTATGTTTTTGTAGCACCCTACTGCGCGATTCATGACCCCTATACTGTGCATAAGCCATGTACGAGGAGGATGGCGCACATGCCTAAAGACGATTATATTGACGTAACCGGCACCCTGCGCAAAGCGCAGCGCCAGATCGAGAGCGAACGGACCAAGACGGGGTTGCGGTCGCTCCGCGCACTGGAGCCGGAGGAGCTACGCTTACCCGAGCGGCTCCGCTTCTATTACCTGCGCGGGTTGGCCCACCTGCAACGGCTGGACGCGCCCCGGGCTATGCCCGACCTGGACCGGGCGATGGCCCTGGCCCGCCAGCTCCACAACAGCGAGGCGGCCACGCGCGTATCCGGGCTGATCGGCTGGGCGCATCGCCAGCAGGGCCGCCCGGCGATGGGCCTCGAATATCACCGCCGGGCCTACCGGGCCGCCCAGGAAGGCATGGTCGGTGACCCGGAGTTCCAGGCGATGATCGCCGCCGAACTGGCCGCCGATCACCTGGCGCTGGGCGACCACAGCCAGGCCAACGAGGTCTACCGGGATGCTGTCCGGCGCTACGAAGGCAAGGCCAGCCCCTCGCGCCTGGCGACCCTCGCCTGGGGGCTGTCGGTGACCGCATTGCGGCTGGGCGATCTGCCCCAGGCCCGCACCTACGCCCAGCGCGCGATTGAACTGTACGAAGGCGAGGCCGGGCAGGCCGACGCGCCGCGCAAGGCGCTGGGACGGCGGCTCTTGCCGCAAGCGCGGGTCAACTATGCGCTCATTCTCCTCGATCTGGACAGTCTGGACGAGGCACACCGCCAGTTACAATCCGCGCTGAGTGAAGCCAGCGACGACCCGACGCTCCAGGCCACGATCCAGCACGCGCTGGCCGATGTGGCCCTGCGCCGGGGACGCGCCGACGAGGCTCAGACCGCCGCCACAGCCGCCGTCGATCTGGCCCGCCGCGCCAAGCAGCCCCGCCTCCTGGGCCAGGCGCTCCAGCAAGCCGCGCAGGTGGCGACCGCCGGAGGCGACCATGCGACCGCGTTCACGCACTACCAGCACGCGGTCACCGCCCTGGAAAACAGCCCGCAGCGCAGCCAGTTGAGCGAAGTGCTGTTCAACTACGCCCGCCTGTTGCAACAGCAAGGGCGCACCGACGAGGCGGCCCAGCGCTATGAACAAGCCTACCGGGCCGCAGGCACGGCCACCCCGGCAGTTGGCGGCCTCACCCCACCCGACCAGCCCGGCTACACCCGGCAACCGGCCACCAGCGGCGAACGCCGCCAGGCCCGCGCCGGGCGCGACACCACCGCCCCGGCAGCAAGCGCCACCGAGGCACCGGCCCCCTCCGCCAATGGCACGCCCTCGGTCGCCCGCCGTCCCCGGCGCACTCCCGCTGCTGCTGGTGCGGTTCCCGCAGCGGACACCGTCCCCGCCCGGCGCGGTCGCCGCCCCCGCACCACCCCCGCCGTCGAGGCGTGACGAGTGGTCAGTGGTCAGTGGTCAGTGGGCAGTAGTCAGTAGTCAGTAGTCAGTACGTTATAGAGTGTACGCGGAAGAGCCAGTGACTTGTGATGAGTCACTGGCTCTTTCATTGGTGAACACCCCATTTTACCATGCTCTGATCACTGATCACCGACCACCGACCACCGACCACCGATCACTGCCCACTGCCTACTGCCCACTGCCCACTGCCCACTGCCTACTGCCTACTCGTCAGAACAGCACCGCGCCGGAGATGGCATAGCGGTCGAAATGGCCGAAGGAGCGGGAGGTCAGGAAGAAGTTGTAGTGGATCAGATAGAAGCCCCGCGCCAGCAAAGCCGCCGTCAGGACGTGATTCACGCTGGGCACATCGAGGGCCACTGCGGACAGGCCGCGCCGGGCCGCCTCGGCCAGCAGGTAGGCGAGGATCGGTTCCTGCACCTCAGGCGTGGCCGCCAGCAGCGGGGCGAGGCTGCCCCAATCGCTCAGCGTGGCGCAACCCACCGCCGCTCCCGCCGCGTCATAGAACAGGTAGGTGGTGAACCCCCCGGCCTGACGGAAGAAGGTGTAATCGATCATCCGGTCGGCCCCTGCGCCGCGAATGCCCGCATCCAGGGCGGCCACGGCGGTCGCCTCTGCCGGGGTGAACCCCTGCCCCGGCGGCAATGCCACCACGCGCAATCCTGCCGCCGCCAGATCGTCGGCGATCGCGCCGGGGGCACGTACCCTGCCCGGCCTGCCGTTCCAGGTGAACAACGGCCACTCGGCAAACATCCCGGCGCGGCTATAGAGGCTCAGGGCGCGATGGTCGCGGCTGGCATAGACGCTGGTCACGCCGCCTTCTGCCGGGGGCCGCGCCGTCTGCCCGCTGAGGGCCAGGAGGCGGCGGCCCAGCCCATATCCCTGCGCGGCGGGGTGGACCCAGAAGCCGCTCAGGAACCACAGCCAGCCCCGGCTCACACTGCTGGCCCAACCCTGCACCTGTCCATCCCGCCGCCGCACGGCCACCCAGTAGCCGCCCGGGTCCGTCGCCAGCACATGCGCCCGGATTGCAGCCCGGTCGGCAGGCGGGGTATGGACGGCAGGCCGCCCGGTGTGGGCATTCAGGTCATTCAGCGCCGCCAGAAACACCTCGTGAATGGCGGGCAGATCGTCTATTGTAGCGGGACGGAAGTCGTAATCCATAGTGGGGGATGGGGTTAGGGATTGGGGGTTGGTAGTTTCGATCAAGCCTCAACCTTTGCGGCAAGAGGGAGCAGGGATAGGAGATGGGATTAGGGATGGGGTCGGAATGATCCACACCAACCCCCAACCTCTAACCCCCATCCCCTAAATCAAGCGCGGCAGCACCTTCGAGACAAAGCGCTCGAAGCCCGCCGGGTTCGGATAGTCCATGAAGCGCAGTTGAAAATGCTGCACCCCGGCATCGCGGAACGCCTCCAGTTCGCGGGTCACCTCGTCAGGGTTGCCCGCCACAATATGAAGGTGGTCCCAGCGGACGGCACGGGCCGAGTCTTCTTCGACGCTGACCCAGGTGACCTGGGTGTTGACGATGCTGGCCGGGTCGCGGCCCACGGCGGCACAGTGGTCGGCTAGCACTTTGACCTTGTGGGCAAAGACCGGAGCGGGTTCGACATCGGCGCACCACCAATCGCCGTACTGGGCCACCAACCGCAACGTCTTCTTCTCGCCGCCACCGCCGATCATCAGCGGGATCGGGCCGTCGGGGCGCGGCGACGAAAAGGCGTGGTCAATGTGATAATGCTGGCCGTGGAACGTGGCCGGGCTATCGGTCCACAGCGCCTTGATGATCTGGATCGCCTCCTCGGTCTGGGCCAGGCGCTCCCCAGGGGGCGGAAAGGGGTAGCCATACTCGTGATGCTCGCCGCCGTTGTTCCCCGCGCCCAGGCCCAGGATGAACCGCCCTTCGGTCAGCAGGAACATGTTCGTTGCCATCTTCGACAGCAGCGCCGGGTTGCGGAACGCCTGCCCACAGACCATCGTGCCCCAGCGGAGGCCGGGGTGGCGACCCGCCAGCCAGGCCATGTTGGTGAAGCATTCCAGGTGGGCCTTCTCGCCCCAGCCCATGTGGTCTTCCACCCAGATCGTGTCCAGACCGGCCTGCTTGACCAGTTCCACATGCTGCTCATTCGCCGCGATCATCTCGCGGGCCAGCCGAATATCCCGCGTATCGACCCCTTCCGGGCTAAAGACCAGCGCGGGCTGCATAATCCATCCAAACGAAACGGCGTGATCGCTCAACGTGCGGGTGCCTCCTGACGGGTGGTTAGTGGTTAGTGTTGGTGGTCAGTGGTCAGTGGTTGGTGGTCAGCGATCGGTGGTCAGTGGTCGGTGGTCGGTGGGTAGTAATTGGTAGCCATGATCAGCGGTGCGTCGCTGACCAGGGTCGCTAACAGCAAGGCGGGTGCCACTATGCAAAAGAACAGGTGAGTGTGCCGGGCCATTGCCGCCCAACACACTCACCTGAACCGCTGATTTCTAATTTCTGACTTCTGACTTCTAACGTCTAACGTCTACCCGCTTACTTCCCGATGCCCAGGAAGACCACACTGCGAGTATGCGTCATGTTGTTGCGAACGCTGGTCGCTCCCCCCGACAGGATGTACTGCAAGGGCTTCAGGAACGGGGCGATGGTCTCGTTGTAGTCGGTGCGGCTGGGTGCGCCGAAGGCGGGCATGGCCGCCTCCGCGTCTGGTTGAGGAGTGGTGGTGCCGTCCGTCAGCAGCGGCTCGATCCCGTCGGTGCGGATCTTCCCCAGGTCCACGTAGAGCGTCGCGGTGCTCTTGTCCGGCAGGTGCTTGAGGCGTTCGCGCACGGTCGCGTCGGTGCCGATGCCCTTACCCTGCCCGTCCAGCACGGCGCGGGCGGTGTCGGCGCTGGCGGTTTCATTCGCCATGTCCGAGTTACCGAGGAGATAGAACTTGTCGCCTGCCACGCCGTAGAGGACTGGTGGGAAGACGGGGCTGCTCCACAAGGACGCATTCCCCACCGGCACCGCCGTTGCCTGGCCGTTCTGGTCGGCCATGTGCTGGTTGAGGGTGTCCACCACACTATTCATGCTCCCGCCCTCGCCGGATTTCAGGTGCAACTCCAGCAGGGCGCTGAAGTTCAGGCCCGCGTCGCCCTTCTGACCCTGCATACTGAGCGCATAGTCCCCGCCGAGCAACGGCAGCAGGTCTTTCTCAACATCAATGCCCAGGTTGTCTTTGATATCGGCCATCCCTTTATCAATCGTGTCGCTCATCCCCTGCTTGCGGTAAAGGGCCAGCGCCTGCTCGATGCTCGTCTTCAGGTCGGTGCCGCTGTAGAACAGCCAGCTTCCCGCCGGGATGTCGTTCAGGGTGTCGGCGGCGGGCACGGCGGTGGACCCCATCGCCTGGCCGTCTACCTGGGCATCGGTGGAGCCGTCGATTTGCAGCCCGTCGTCGTGCGCGGTGACCACGATCTCCGATGCGCCGTCGGTGCGGGTCATCTTCACCTGGGTGCTCGTCTCGTTTGTGCTGATCGGCATCGCCGTCTGGATCGTGTCGTAGACCGCCGTCAGGTTGATGTAGAAGGTCATCAGGCGATCCTTGGGCAGTTCGCTGTCGAGCGCCTGGAAGGCCGGGCTATCCTGCAAGCTGCCCTTGTTGTCCTTGTAGCGGTCGATCACCCCGTGCAACGGGGCGGGATCCAGCGTCACCACCGCCGTCCCGCCGAGCAGGGCCAGATAGATATCGGGGGTGGCGGGCGTGCCGTCGGTGCCGGTCGCCTGTCCGCATTGGGGGGTCACCAGCTTGTGGATCTCCACTTCACGATACGTCTCGACCAGGGGCATCGTCGGCCCAGTGCCTTTGTCCTTTTGCTCGGCCAGGGTGCGGACCAGCCCTTTCTTGTTCAGCGGGTTGAAATCGAGATCGACAAAAACGAGGATCTTCGATGTGAGGGTTTTGCCCATATCGAAATCGCCGCCGCCTTGCGCCAGCTGGCTAAACTGGGCGGCTTCGTCCTTGCTTAACGACAGCATCGCCAGGGTGACGTTGTCGCCCAGGTATTGTGACACATCGGCGGCAGGGGTCGGCGTACCCGCCGCGCCGGGGGTCGCCGTGCCGTCGCCACAATCGCCCAGCACCGAACGAGCGGGCGATCCCATATCCGACGCCTGGGTGAAGATCTTGTCCCACGCGGCCTGGAAGCCAAGCTGGCTCTTGAACGCATCCTGAAGCTTATCCAGCGACGCTTTCTGGGTGCCCGTGGCCTGGGCCGCGACGGTGATATAGCCGTAGGCATCCGCCGGGATGAGCTTGGTGGCAGCGATATTCGGCTTGTTGAGCGCCTGGTAGGCCAGGTAGGCAACAGCGCTACCCCCCACCACGACTAACAGGGCCACCGCGACCAGCACGTTTCGCAGCAAATGGCTGCGGCGGGGCGGCACGGGCGGCGGCGCCCCAGCCAGGCGCGCCGATTCGGGGAGATCCTGAATGGGCGGCTGCGCCTCGCTAGGAGGTGATCCGTAGGGCGATGCGGGCGGGGACCCGGTGCTATAGCCGTAGGCAGGGGGCGGTTGGGCAGCGGGGGGTTGGCTGTAGCCGTAGGCGGGAGGCGGTTGGTTAGGAGGGGCCGATGGTCCCGGCGAGGCCGGTGTACCGCCTTCATAGCGCGCCGCGCCCGGCTGACCGGTAGTGGCGCGCAATGCGGTGCCGCACCGCACACAGAATGAGGTCCCATCTTTATTTTCGTAGCCGCATTGTGGGCAGATCATTACGGATCGATCCTTTCGCTACTGTCGTGAAACCACATTGTCGCACAACATGTTCCGCCCGGTCAGGGCCGGGAACGGGTCAACCGCGGCGCGTGCCTGTCCGCCAGGGGCCGCATCGGGGGAGAGCGGCGCGGCCACATCGCACCGTCAATCTCATGCTCGATTCATTCTTATGCTGACATACGCTTTATGTGCAATACCAAATGGGGCGCAAAGTTACGTCGGGATTAGCGGCGCGACTCTTGCTGCTGATGACCGGTATCCAGTACCAGGAGGTCCATAGTGACGACAGTCCTCCCTGAACAGATCGAGAGCCTTGTGGCCGGATACTACTCCACCCCCTTTGATATTCTGGGGCCGCACGTAGTGGAGGGCGAGAACGGCCCGGCCCTCGTCGTGCGGACCCTCTTGCCCTGGGCCGAGAGCGCCGCCGTGCTCCTGGCCGGCGAGCGAGTCGAGATGCAGCGTATCCACCCGGCGGGGCTGTTCGAGGCCCCGCTGCCAGGCCACGACCAGGAAACCCGCTACCGGTTGTGGGCACAGGCTCCGGG
>JBBSAN010000222.1:0-9383 GCA_038252265.1 Chloroflexia bacterium | reverse complement strand
CGGGGAGTGGTTCGAATCATTCGACTCTTCTTGATCTGATCTTCTTAAATTTGATCTTCTTCGGCTGAACTATTTAACACCGGGGGGGCTGAAATCGTTGTAACTGGGGGGCTGAAGTCGTTGTAGGGGGGGTTCCAATCCAGACGCAAGGATTAGAGAGTCGTACTTGTGACTGGAAGCACAAATTGGCCGAACGGCCAATTTGTGCTTCCAATCTGTCGCGGCCAATTTATGCTTCCAGTAAGTTTGGCCGTGTAAAGCAAACGCTATACAGTTTGGGGAAACTTGATAGAATGGACTGGGTAACCACTAGCACGTCTGAGAGGAGCCAGAGATGCCAACCAAAGACTCGTGGGCGGGTCTGCAAACATTTGGTCAATTTGAGCAGTTCGCTGGCTACTTGCTCTGGGAGGCATTCAGGTATGCTCATCGAGCGGCGACAGATCAGATAGCCAACGAACTATTCGGGGAGCGTATAGAGGCCATTGAGCTGGAATCCGGCTGGATACCGCCAGCGCTTCCGGAACCGCAATCCCTGACCGAAGGGCTCCGCCTGATAGACCAAGTCACGGCGGAAGTCCTGCCGGACAGCACCGCCGCCGCGCTGCGTCAGGCGTGGGACTCTGCCAACACTGATGCGGCCACGTCAGGGCGACGGCTCACTCGCGCCCAACGACTTAGCTCCACAGAAATACTGGCGCACGTCATTATGCTAGCGACATGCGTGGAGGCGGTGGTTAATCGCCGCTTGTTTCAACTCCGCGAGATAGGGGAGCTGGACCCGGCTCACTATAACAGTTTGGATCGCATTGAATTGCTGCCCAAGATCCTATTCTTGTTCAAAGACGAAATACGCAGCAAGAAGCTGCCGATTAGCGCCGTGCGCCACCTGGCGACACTGCGTAATGGTGCCGTCCACTTCAAAGGGACGAGTATTGAGGAGAGTGCTCCCAGCGTGGAGCAACTGCTGGGTATGTGGCGGGAAGTGGGGGTGCTGTTTAGCTTGATAGAAGGGGAACCGACACAAGCACAGATGCAGGAATACACAGAAGAGTTTACGGCGCAGTGGCTCGTGCGCTCAAAAGCTACCAACCGCCTAATGACTCAGCAGCATCCGCAAGAGCCCGAAGCAGACGAGGGGCGGCTTCCCCTGACTGGGGAAGCCCCTGCCGGTCCTTGAAGTGGCCTATGGAACGGACGGATGATGAACGCCAGAACAGTGGGCTCGTTGCCTTGCAGGTTACGACTCTCGGCCACTTTATGCGGCTGTTCAGGACTCTCGGCCACTTTATGCTTCCAGCGATGGCGTAGGGGGGCAACGGGTCGGCCAGGCTCATGCCTAACCGGACGAACTTTAGGCCACTTTATGGTTCCAACTGCGGCCAAGTTATGTGTTAAGTCGCAGTACTGTGTGATTGAAAGCATAACTTGGCCGAACGCGGGTGGACCCCACTGCCCGATGATCCGGCCGACGAGGCGCCGTAGCGCCCGGCGGACATGGGGGAGCAGCACAGGATCAAAATGAGGCCGTTTAGAACTTAGGGCCAAGTTATGGATTGAATCACAAGAGCAGTAAGGATGAGGAGCGGATGGTAACTTACCGCGTGTGCAGGGGCTAAATAGAGTGGGGATAGTGCAGAAGCCAGACCTCCTATACCCTGAGCAGTCCGGCGGCGGCATTGCTGGGCAGCGTGCCCGGACGATGGATAACCGGCACTTATCACAGCCCGCAGCTGACCCCGGACCAGGGGCGGAGCCTCCCTTTTATCGGGACGCTCTTTCCCCAGTTTTACAATACGGACGTCCTCCTGTGGGCGAGTCTGATCACCGCAGCACAGATGGTGTTTCGCACCGATGCTTTGGGAGCCGCGCCGGTCCAGCGCCTGCATCTGGAATTGAGCCTGGCCCAGTTGATCCCCCGGCGGCAACCCCGCCGCCCCGTGGTGGCAACTCCCGACGACACCGATCGCGGGGTCGTTTACCTTCGATCTGCGCGTGCCGGTAAATCGCCAGGCGCGGATCGCCACCATCGGACAAACGGTGCAGGCCGAAAGCGGGCGCTCCGGCTAGATCAGGTGATCGTGACCGCGACCGAAACGCGCCTGTTTCTCCAGCCGACGGAGCCCCTCCCGGCGACGTCTTGGGGCAACGGCAATCTGCCAGCAGCGGCAACTCTGCATGTTGGCGACGGATCGTCAACGCGGCGGGATGGGGGGCGCATGAGGTGGGAGGGCACCCACTGGATCTACCCCTATATCGAACGACAGCCTGCTAGATCAGCCGGGGGGGCTGGACGCTGACCGTCGCCGAGGTGCCTAATCCGCAGGGTGGGACTATCCGCGGTCCCTGGATCTTCCGGTGCGCACTGCCCCCCGCCACCGCGCAGCCCTGAGGCGTGGGCCGCGCATAGGGACTGATCCCCCTCCACCAATGGCCGGGGCTGAACGCGCGGTAGCCCTGGACATTGGCCCGCTAGCACGAGCGCACACAACCGCCTGTAGCGGTACCACCGGTGAACATCAGGGTCGGCGGTGCGGTGTCCGTGGATAGGCCGGGGGCAACCGTCAGCCGAAGCCGGTCCCCTGCGGGGGTGCGCAGGACCCGTGTGCGCGACCCCGCCCCCCTCTGCGGGGGACCGACAGGGCCGTAGGGACCCGTCCATCCCGGATGCGGCTGACCACGCGCCCCCGCTGGTGCAGCAGCCCAGACCACAGGCCATTTTGGCACCCCCGCTCGCCGCGTACCAGATTGCAGGCAGCGCAGGACATTCGCCCAGCAGCAGCACTGCGCCGACCTCTCGTCAAGGCAGTCCGACCCCGCACCAGCGTGACCGGGCATACGCACGACGTGGGAGCCTGCCGTAGACCCGACGACTCTCTGGCGACGGGTGCGGTTGGTCACCAGCGTCTGTATAGCATCGATGCCTCTATCGGTGATTGCGCATGGAACGTACTCGCTGCCTTCCAACAAAGCGGAGGCCCCGACAGCCGGAGAGGCAGTGTGGAAGGTCGCGCGTCGACGGTGCGGGGAAAACGGCGCGACCCGCTTCAACAAGGCTTGTGCCACCTCCTGTGGTCTCTCCGGCGGTCTCTGCATCCTGTGGAGCAATAGGCCCCGTAGGGATCAACCGGTTATATCTCCAGGCGTTTCTGGCAGCGGCCCCTGTCCCGCTGCCGCTGCGCCGAGTTGATCCCGCAGCACCGCCATCCAGTACGCCCCTTTATTCGCGACACCCCGCGCCTGCGCCTTACGGAGGGCGTGTTTCGCCGTCTGTACCTGCTGCACAAACGCCTCCTCGCCTAATCCGCTGGCTTGCCAGAGCCGCAACGCCTGGGTCACGTTCGATACCCCGTTTAAGTCCCCCAGTTCGCGAGATAGATCTAATACCACCTGTGCGATGTAGGGAGAATAAAGCGGACGTTCGTTTGGTCTCTGTTCTGGCCCCCCCGTCAGTTGATTCGAATCCGTCTCTTGTTTGGTTTCTAAGTGATCGGGTTTTATTCGTCTCAAGCCCGCTGCACCGTCGCTTCGCAACGGGCTTGCACCCCCACCACGCAACCCGCTTGCAGGATCCCCACCCCAGAGATTTGCACCGATCCTCCTCAACGGAGTTGCACCCTCGCTAGCCACTTGCAGCGCGTGCTCTATACGTGGTTGCATGGTATCCTCTAAATCTAATTGCACCGGTGCCACTAAATCTGGTTGCACCATCTTCTCCGTTAGGTGCACCTCCCGCCGCCCACGACGTGGGCGGGCGGCGGGCCGGACGATGGGGACCACGCTAGGTGTGGATGGTTGCTCCGGCGTGGATCGGTCCTCCCTATGCAGGCGGGCCGTAATCGCGCTGAGCAGCCCGCTGAAGTCATAGCCGTTCGTGTCTTGCCCCCCGCCCGCCCCGTGCCGGTGGACCAGGTGCAGGTAGCCCAGGGTCACGAGTTCCTCTTTGAGATTATGGATGTGTTGTTCGCTATAACCTGTCCGCCGCGCCATCCGGCGCAGGCTCGGATGGGGTAATTGTGTGGTCCAGCGATGGCCCAGAATATAACTGACAAACCAGACTTGCTGTGGCGTGAGGCCCAAGGCCGCTTGCTGGGCAAATATCGCGCGCGGCACCGCCGCAATCCCTTTTTGGACGATCACCCGTCCATACCGCGCGACAAAACTGCGGGGGGCGTGCTCCTCCGGCGCGGGTTCCGGGCTGTCCTCTGCGGCGAATCCGTTATCCTCCCCCCGCTCTCCGGCGATGGCGGCTTCCAGGCGGGCGAACAGGCCCGAGAAGTCATAGCTATTGGCCGTGCGGCGCCCGGTGGGATCATACCCCTCCCGGACCTGCAAGTAGCCCATCTCACATAGGGACGCGCGGAGATATTGCAGAGTGCGGATGCTGACCCCGCTTTCGGTCGCCAGGGTGGTCAGCTTGGGATAGGGGAGGTCCGCATCCCACTTATGCGCCAGGATGCTACCGGCAAACCAGACCTGCTGGGCGGAGAGTTGGAGGTGGTCCTGATAGAGAAAGAGGGCCAGGGGAATCGCCGCGATCCCATCCTGGAGAATCAGCCGTCCGTAGAGGGCTTCCCAGGGGGAGGGCGCCTGGTGCGATTCCTTCCCCCGGATGGGGGGATCCTCTGCCGCCGGAGGCGGTAAGCTGTCGGATGATCGTCGCCGCCCCGGGAGGGGGTCCGGCGATCGATCCGGGGATTGCCTGGTTTTGGGCATAGATTCGCTCCATGCCCCTTGACAAGAGATCCGGTTCTCTGCTAGAATAACATCACGCACACAGAGAACAACAAGACCTCCCCAAAGGGGTCTGTTTATCGCTCGACGAGGCCGTCCACCCGCCGCCAAGCAAATGGGACGGCCTTTGTCTTGCCCTATTTTCCACGGAGCCGGTCAGCGACCGGCTCTTTTGCTTACGACCCTACATCCGTCGTATCCTCATCTAACTGCGCCCGCAGCGCGAGCAACTCCTCAATCAGATCATTCACTGTCTGGCGGAGGCCTGCGCGTTCGGGCTCCGGCAGCGCCGCTGGCTGGAGCTGGCGCACATGCAACTGCAATTTTTGGAACGGTTTATACGCGGAGGTACTGCGGATAAACCGGACTTCCCCGTCTGGCGCGTTGTTCCCCGGGGGAACAGGATCCATCGCTCCGGTTATACGGTTCCCCCGGGGAACCGCGTCGTCTTCCAGCTCGCCAGGCGTCCGATCAAGCGGCCCATCCGGCAGGGGCTCCAGCAGGCGGTTTAGATTGAACCGCCCGGCCCGATAGGCCAGGAGCGCGGACGGATCTTCCAGCAGCTTCAGTCGCCGGTTGACGTAGTTATGGCTTTTGTGGATGGCCGCTGCGATCTCTCGCAATGAGTAGCCCTGGTCGCTCAATGCTTTGAGAAAACGCGCCTCGTCTTCGATATCCAGATCCTCGCGTTGGAGATTCTCGACGAGCGCGATAGCCCGTGCCTCGTCCTCGCTCAGCCCTTCTTTCACGATGACCGGGACTGTTTCCAAAGCCAGCTGGCGCGCGGCGCGGTAGCGGCGCTCGCCGGCCACCACCTGGTAGCGCCCGGCGGTGCTGGCGCGCACTACCAGGGGTTGCAGAATACCGCGCAGGCGGATATCCTCCACCAACTCGTCCAGCCGTGTCTCGTCAAAGTGCTGGCGGGGCTGCCAGGGGTTGGCGTCCACCAACGCCAGTGGCATCAATTTGGCCTCTTTGTTGGGCGCGATCTCCAGCTCTCCGGCTTTGCCCGCGAGCGTCTTCCATAGATCGGTCTGGCGGCTATTCGGCACGGCGCAACACCTCCTCCGCCAGATGGCGGAACGCCTGGGCTGCTTCGTGCCGGGGTGCATAGTGCAGCACCGGCCCAGAGGTCGGCGCCTCGGTCAGTTTGGTATAGCGTGGGATCACGGTCTCAAAGATCAGGGTGTCGAAGGTCGCGCGCATCTGCTCGGCAATATCGCGGCTCATCTTGGTGCGCGAGTCATACAGCGCCAGCACGATCCCGATGATGCGGAGCCGCTCGTTGATCTCGTCCTGCACCAGTTTGACAGTATCCATGAAGGCGTTCAGGCCATAGACGGCGAAAAGCTCACATTGCAATGGAATGAGGACCTCATCGGCGGCGCTTAAGGCATTAACGGTCAGCAGCCCCAGTGTCGGCGGGCAGTCGATGAGGACGAAATCGTAGCCAGCCGGCAAGGTTCGTAAGCGTTTACTCAGCGTCCGTTCCCGATTCATGGCCCCGGCGAGCTGGATTTCCGCCAGGGACAGATTTATGCTGGACGGAATGACGTCGACGCCATATTCGGTAGGGGCGATGGCCAAACCTAGCGGGGTGTTGGTATCGCTCAGGATCTCATAGATGGTCGGCGCGGCGGCCATCGGATCCAGGCCGAGCGCCGTGGTCAGATTGGCCTGCGGATCCAGGTCGATCAACAGCACGCTCTGCCCGCGTTCCGCGAGGGCGGCCCCCAGATTTAAGGTCGTCGTGGTCTTGCTGCATCCACCTTTTTGTAGCGCAATCGCGATAACGCGGGGCATGCGACTAAACCCTTTCCCATGGTTCGCGTTAGCGGGTCGGTTATAGCGGTGGGGATGGCCGCCGCTGCAATACGGCTGGCTCGATCCGACGCGTGGAGCGGTGCCGGATGTCCACCACCACCCCCTGCCCGGTCCGGCGATTAAAGCTGTAATACAGCAGAAACGGAAACGGGCGCGTACTCACCATCCGATACGCGGGCGGGAGGCCGGGAATCGGCTGCCCGCCCTCCGGCGTAGCCTGGATGCGTCGCCCCGTAGCCAACAGGGTCCGCACACTCCGCACCGCCTGATCCGGATCTTCGGCGGCATAATACGCCGCGATCTGATCCAACTTCTCGGCGGCCCCGGGACTCCAGGTCAGCGTCATCAGCCCCATCTATCGTTCCCAGACCACAAGATCCGGCTCGTCCAGGCTGTCGACCGGAAAGCCCCATCGGGCAGCTAGAAATTGTTCCAGGGTCGCCTGGGTCATGGCCTGCCCGGCGGCTACCGCCTCCTCCGCGCTGTCGGCCAGCAACCGCAGTTCCTGCGCCAGAGAGACCTGCCGCAACCGCTCGTACTCGGCGATATCAACAATGGCGAACGCTGGCTTGCCTTTGCGTGTCACGACCACGGGCCGCTTGGTCTCTTCGACCTTATCAGCCACCTCATTGATATGCACTTTGAGATCGGAAATCGAGGTGATATCTTCGGCCAGGTTGATATCCATGCTGCCCCCCTACGTGGTATGGACAATAGACCTAAAAAAGGGTCAACGGCGTTGAATCTGTATATAGCACATCTCGCTGTAAAATGCAAGACCTTACGGAAAGATTCGTGATCAAGAAAATTTAAAGAGAGGCCCGCTTACTTGATCGGCACTGCCGCACCCCCTGTCCCGGCCTGGATCCGCGCCATACGACCTCTCTTTCGATCACGGCGACTGCCGCGTTCCCATCCCTTGTTCAGTATTCAGTACCACAGGGACGGAGTTACCTCCAGCAGCACGCCTCTTACGTTTCATTGGGATTGTTTGTTGATGGGGTGGTACTCGGTTGCTGCACCGGGACAGCGACTGCGGGGGTGGGGACCCGAGGACCGGGCGCACGGGGTCGTTGGGGCGGATTCGTATCCCCTACTTGGCGGGCGGGGTATCCAGCCGGGCCTTGAGGCGCATCACCTCAATGGCCAGCCCTTGCATCGTCTGACGCAGACTCTCCAGGTCGCCGCTCGCTGCCTGGCCGGTGAGCACCTGGGCTGCGGCCGTCGCCCGAATCAGATCACTCAGGAACAGCCCTTGTTTGCGCGAACTACCGGCCAACTGCCGCAGCAGCTCCGCCGCATCATCATCCATCACTACGGTTACGCGCTTGCCCATGAGCGTAGTATAGCCGGGTTATCAATGGGTGTCAATAGAATACGTATTAGCTCTTGGCAAGTATCAACAATAGGCGTATAATAGGGTCAGAACGAACCATGCGGGCAGCGGAACGCCCGGGTCCTCCACGCGTTTTCCATCGCCAGGATACCGCGCACCCACTGCGGGCCTGGCGTTAGTCTTTCATAGGGGATCTCCCAATGGATCAGCGGACCGACGCGACCGATCGTACTCCCGACCAACCCCCTACCCCGACGCCTTTCGAGATCATCCGTCATGCGACTCCGGAGGGCGGGGAGTATTGGTCTGCGCGTGAATTGGCCGAGGTATTGGGGTATGTCCAGTGGCGCAACTTTCGTGCTGCCGTGGACAAGGCCGAAGTCGCCTGTGTGAATAGTGGTCAGTTGGTCGCCGACCATTTTGCTAAAGTCAGCAAAATGGTCACCCTCGGATCCGGTGCCCGCCGCCGGATCGATGATTTTCAACTCTCCCGTTATGCCTGCTACCTGATCGTTCAGAATGCCGATCCGAGCAAGCCGATCGTAGCCCTGGGTCAAACGTATTTTGCGGTCCAAACCCGCCGCCAGGAATTAGCCGATGCGCTGGAAACGGACGCATTGGCCGGGATGACCGAACAGCAGCGGCGTCTGTTCGTGCGCCGCCAACTGGCCGAACACAATACCCAATTGGCGACCGCCGCCCGGGGCGCTGGCGTCCTGACGCCGGATGATTTTGCTACGTTCCAGGATCATGGGTATATGGGATTGTATGCGGGCGAGCGCGCGCACGATATTCACCAGCGGAAGAACCTGACCCCGCAGCAGCGCATCTTAGACTATATGGGGTCCGATGAATTGGCCGCTAATCTCTTTCGATCCAGCCTGACCCGGCAGCGGCTGGAGCGCGATCAGATCCAGGGCCAGGCCGCTGCCAATCACACCCATTATCAAATCGGTCACGCGGTGCGCCAGGTGATCGCCGAACAGGGCGGCACGATGCCGGAGGATTTGCCGACCCCGGCGGAGAGTATTCAGCAATTGGAACAACAGGAACGCCGCCAGCTCCAGCAGCACCAGGCCCGCCAGGCGCAACGGGAGGCTGGGCAGCAGCCGCTCTTTGGTGAGGAGACCCCCGCCTAAACCTTGGTTCCACAGCGGTAACCGGGCGCTGGACGGGGGGTGCGGCCAATAGTTTTGCAGCCCGGATTAGGCAACCCGTTCCTGGCCCACTTTCCCAATGGGGCTGTGGCGCCAGGGATGCCCCGGCCCCGGTTTGCCGTTGACCACGGCAGCGCGGGCGCGCGCCTGCTCCTGCTCCGTCCGCACCCGTTCCACCAGCGCAGACCCCGCCGCCCCTCCTGTCTGCGAACCGCGCCGCTGGCTGGGGGGCGGCGCCTGCCCCGCCCCGGACGGGTCGCCCGGGGCGGGGGTGCCCCCGCCGCGCCGCGCCCGGTGGTCCCCCGCTTGGCGTTGGGTAATTACGCCCCAGG
>JBBSAN010000221.1:0-9411 GCA_038252265.1 Chloroflexia bacterium | reverse complement strand
TGTGGACCTCGGGCCAGCGGGCGTGGAGGGTCTGGATCGCCGCGACGCCGTCCAGGCGGGGCATCTGCAAGTCCATCAGCACCACATCCGGGCGCAGGCGCTCGTACGCCGCGACGGCCTCCACCCCATCGCTGGCTTCGCCGACGATGACCAGATCCGGGGTTGCCCTGAGCAGGGCGGCCAGACCTTCCCGCACCACCGGGTGGTCGTCGGCGAGGAGGACCCGAATGGAGTGCCCGCTCATGCGTCCTCCGCCTGGGCCACCCCTAAGGGCAGCACCACGCGCACCCGGGTGCCGCGCTGAGGCGCGCTCTGGATATGGAATACGGCCCCCAACTGGCAGGCCCGCTCCTGCATCCCGCGTAAGCCAAAGCCATTGCCGGTCAGGGCCACGGTAGCCGGATCGAAACCGCAGCCATCGTCCTGGACAGTGAGCACCAGTTCGTCGTCCTCACAGTCCAGAGTGAGGGTGATCTGCGTCGCAGCCCCATGCTTCAGCGCGTTGGTCAGCGCTTCCTGGGCGATGCGATACAGCCCGGCCGCCCGTGCCGGCAGCAGCGGCGGGCACGCATCCTCCGGCGCATACTGGATGGGCACCGGGCTATAGATGGCCAGGCGGGCCACCAGGAGCGCGAGGGCCTGCGGCAGGGGGTGCTGCTCCAGCGGGGCCGGGGTCAGCCCCAAGATGCTCCGGCGCACCTCGGCCAGGCTGTCTTCGGCGAGCCGTTGGAGGCGCTGCACGCGCTCGACGCCGTCGGCGCTATTCCCCGCCGTGAGCGCCAGGGTCGCGGCCTCAGCCTGCACCACCACCCCCATCAGGCTCTGCGCCACCGTGTCGTGGATCTCCCGGGCCAGGCGGGCACGCTCTTCGAGGACCGCCAGTTGGACCCGCTCGCCCGCCAGGCGCTGCAACTGCCGCTGATCGGCGAAGAAGCGGGCGGCACCGAGGCCGACGCCCAAATACAACCCGAGGGTGAGCACCAGCGCCGGTAGCGTGTAGCTGCTGGCGCGCAGGGCAAAGTTCACCAGATAGAAGATCAGGCTGCTACTGATCGCCACCGTGCCGGCTCCGGAATAGCCAAAGCTGACCGCCGCCAGAATGATCGGCACGTATTGAAGATGGCTGATCGGCACGTCGGCGGGTAAGAAGGCATCGAGTGCAGCGATCAGCAGTTGCAAGACCGCCACCAGCCCCACGGTCAGCAACCGACGTTGAGCAAGCATGAGCAAGAAGGTCAACATATCTCTGCCGCTAGTATACCCTAATCAGAGATAAACGACTACCGCCATTTGGCGCATGTGCCGTGGGACCACCCCACCAATTGGCTGGGGAACGAGTAGCCGGTTGGTGCTTCCGCACCCGTGGTGCCGGGGGGTAGAATAGCGATGAAGCGCCCCTGGTGTCCTCAGACATATGGCTACACCCCGGCGGCCCCTGTGCTGCTTATCACACCGAACGGCATGGTCGCCAGGAGCTGGACCGGATCTCGACTCTGGACGCATATGGCTGGCATCTTCGTACTTGTGCTGATCGTCGTCCTGCTGACGGCGCTGGGGTTACTGGGGCTGGCCTGGCTGCTGGACCACCGGCGCCGGACAGGCAAGCCATAAAACCCAGATAGGAGCGGGCAATGTTCGAAGGACTGGTGCAACCGCTGCATTTGGTGCTGATTTTGGTGGTGGTTTTGATCATCTTTGGTCCGGGCAAGCTGGTGGATGTGGGGCGCGCCCTGGGCCAGACGGTGCGCGAGTTGCGGGAAAGTGTGGAGGCCGGGCAGCCGGTAGCCCCGCCCGTGCCCGTGGACGCCTCAGAGCGACCCACGGCAGAGCAGCCCTCCAGCGCCCCGCCCTGAGCAGGCCGCACCTGCTGGCCCAGCGACATGCCGCCTCTCCTGTCTTGGGCCAACCCGCGGTACGCCGATGGATATCTCCGTCCCCGCAGATTATCACGCCTGGCCGTGGCAAGTGGTCGCCACGACCACCGTCTGGCACCAGTCGAGACCGGTCACCCTGGTGGCACGGGTCACCCAGCGCCCGGAGGGGTGGTATGCCCTTAGCGATCATGATCCCGCCCCGCCCGGCCCTTACCCGAATTATGCCCTGGCCGTGCAGGTGGCGTGCCATCGCATCGGACTGGCCGGGCCGGCTAAGGGCACTGGTGCGGGCCCCAGGCAGGTGCTTGGGGGCGGAGGGCGCGCCGCGGTCAGGAGAATCCAAGATGGGAGGATGTGATCATGTTGCTAACCGAGAATGAGTTCGATCTCGATGTACGGATGCAGGTCCTCGCGGGGGAAGAAAGCCCCACACCCGAGCGGCGGACCCACCATACTTGCGGGGCGATACCTGCGGCCCGACCTGTGCTAACACCTGTAGTGGCTGCGGCGGCGGGGGCGGCGGGGTCCCGCCGCAATGCGTCCCGCGCCCGACCAGCACCTGCGGGGGCGAGGGGTGCGGCCAGCGCCTTGGCTGAGCGGCGCCCCCTTTAGCAAACTTGATACGATTTACAAGGAGACCGCATGCACCGGTAAATCCCGCCTGATCACCTTGCGCCAGGGGCTCGGGTGATCGTACGGGCCGAGGATTGAGCCGGGGCAAAAGGCGCAACCACGCGATGAGTTATGAAACCCAAATTGTGGTATATTTCCTTGCCCCCTGGCGCTGAAACTGCGGGATGCCTGCTAATTTGCCTATTCTACTCCCGGCAATCCCCCCCCCCCGTCCGGTCTCCGGCGCGGTTCCGCTACCCGTGGGGTGCCGATGCGCTCGGCCTGCTGGCGCTGCTCGGCTTTGCCTGTGCTGTCGCGTTTCCGGTGTTCTTGGGGCGGGTGCCCGTCGCCACCGACACCCTCACCCTATGGGGACCCCTGGCGGGATCGGGGCATCAACCGGTCCACAATGACGTGCTGGCCGACTCGGCCCTCGAAAACCTGCCCGCCCAGGTCTTTGTGCGGCGCAGCCTGATGCACGGCGAGTGGCCCTTGTGGGACCCCGATCTCTTTGCTGGCTATGCCTTTCTTGGCAATGTGCAGAACCAGCTCTACTACCCGGTGAGCTGGATCCTCTGGCTCCTGCCGCTCGCCGCGGCGATCCAGACGAGCGTCGTCCTCCATCTGTGGCTCGCGGGGGCCGGTATGTACGCCCTGGCCCGTGTGCTGGGCGCCAGCCGCACCGGGAGTGTCCGGGCCGGCCTGGCCTTCGCGGGCAGCGGGCAACTCTATATGGCCGTAGAGCTGCCCGTCGTGGCCGACATCTACGTCTGGCTGCCCTGGGTAGTGGCCGCCAGCGAGCGGGCCTGGCACGAGCGCTCGGCGCGCTGGACTGCGGGCGCAGCTCTATTGTTCGGGGTGTTAATCCTGGCCGGCAACCCGAGCTGGCTGCTCTATAGCAGCCTCTTCCTGGCTCTTTGGCTCGGCGCCCGCGTCCTCGTTCTCGCTATGGCGACCTATGGGCCACGGGCAGACGGCGTGCCGGGGATCGTCGCGCGCCGCCACTTTTGGGGGCAAGTGGCCCGCGCCGGGGCGATCCTGGCGGGGGGACCGGCCTTGGCCGCGATTCAACTGCTGCCTTTTATCGAGAAAGTGCAACTGTCCTCCCGACTGACTGCTGGTCCCCCCGCTGCCGCCCCATTCGCGGCGCTGCCGGATCTGTTGGGCCGCCAGATGCGGCTCTTCGTCCCTCAGTTTTACGGCACCTCGGTCGGCAACATCGGCGAACCGTTATTGTTCAATAACTGCTGGTATGTGGGCCTCGCGCCGCTGGCGCTGGCCCTCGGCGCGCTGGCGCTCCGTCGCGAACGGCGCGTCCTATTCCTGGGGGCGGTCGGCCTGAGCGCCTGGGCCGTGGCGGCCGGGCTGCCCCTGTTCCGCCAACTCCAGCAGTTGCCCGGCCTCCAGGCCCAGGTGCCGGAGCGGATCGCCTATTTGTTCATCTTCTGTGCGGCGGTCCTGAGCGGCCTGGGCTGGGATGCCTGGCTGACCCTGGCCCGGCAGCACCCGGTTCGCGCCATAGCGCTCACGACGGCGCTGGGGCTTCTGGCGCTGCCGGTCATTGTTGCGCTGGGGACCCCGCACAGCCCGGCGCAGGGTACGCCGGATCTGTATCGCTTGCAAACCCAGGCCCTCCAGCAGGCGGGCTGGATCGCGGGCGCGCTGCTGCTGTGGGCCGGGGCGCTGGTGGTATTGCGTGGCGACCGCTGGCAGGCCGGGCATGCTACGCTGGCGGGCGGGCTGCTCGGGCTGACCGTGGTGGACTTATTGACCTATGCGCCCGGCTACAATACCTATGTCGCGCCCGCCACCCTCCAGCCCCAGGCCCCGGTGGCGGGTGTCCTCCACGCCGATCCCGGCCTGTGGCGGATGCTGGCGGCGGATACGCCCTTACCGATGCTGGTACCCAATATGGCCACGCTGTTCGGGCTGCACGATGTGCAGGGCTACGACTCGTTACCCTTGGCCCACTATACGACCTTCTGGGCGGCCAGTGACCCGCACGCCGCACCAGC
Organism: Chloroflexia bacterium; assembly: GCA_038252265.1. Lineage (GTDB taxonomy): Bacteria > Chloroflexota > Chloroflexia > QHBQ01 > JAICKM01 > JBBSAN01. The sequence goes on along the minus strand of JBBSAN010000221.1, from coordinate 4,910 downwards.
CACCTACTTCAACGTGATGATCCGGCCCCAGAATTATCAGAGTCCCCTGGCCGATCTGTTGAATGTGCAGTACGTCACGACCGTGGCCCCGATCAATGCCATCCAGCAGACTGATGCTACCAGTTGGGTCGGTGAACTGGGCCGCGCGCCCATTGGCCAGAGCTTCCTGGCCCCCCGTCAGTTGACCGGGATCGATATCGCTTTTGACACCGCCGGGCGGGTTAATCACGCCCCGGTCATTCTGCACATTCGCCGCAGTATCGCCGCGCCTCAGGACTTGGTGCAGCAAATTGTGGATCCGGCGGCATGGCGGGGGCAGCCCTGGATTAGCTTTACCTTCCCGCCGCTCGCCGTGGCCAAAGGAGACCCACTGGTCGTGGTCCTGGATTCGCCGCAGGCACAGGCGGGCGACGCTGTCGGCGTGCGCGGCAGCAAGCGGCCCCGGCTGCGGGGCGGGGCCTTGTTCCTGGGCGGACACTACCAACGGCGGGATCTGGCCTTCATTGCCCGCGGCGTCTTGCCGTCGAAGCTGGCGCGCCGCTACGAGGGGGCGGGAGTGGTGTATACCAATCGGGTGGCCCTGCCGCGTGCCTTTGTCGTAGGAACCGCGGAGGTGTTGTCGCCGAGTGGCGTCCTCGAGCGTTTGGCCCAGCCCACCTTCGACCCGCGCCGGGCAGTGCTGATCGAGCAGCCGCCACCCGCGGGTTGGCCCCCGCCGGCGGGCGAGAGCCTCGCGCCCGGCAGCATGACCGTCACGCAGTATAGCAACCTGAGCGTGACCGTGGTGGCCCCGATGCAGCGCGCTGGCTGGCTGGTGTTGAGCGATGTGAATTATCCGGGCTGGACAGCGGAGGTCGATGGCCAGCCGGCCCCCCTCTATACCGCGTATTATATTCTGCGGGCCGTGCCCCTGCCCCCCGGCCTGCACCGGGTCCATTTCGTCTTCCGTCCGGCATCCGTGCTGGTCGGGAGCCTCGTCAGTGGGATCAGCCTGCTCCTAGCGTGGGGGGGGCTGGCCCTTCCCTGGCGCGGGCGGCACCCCTGGCCGAAGCGCCGAAGTTGGTAGAACAGGCATCGGGGGTACAGGCGGCCATGTGGCGGCGGCACCAGGGGATAAGCGCATGGTGCGGGTGGCGACAGCAGCCCACGAGGTAGTGCAGGAGTGGACTTGCTCGTATGACAGTGGCTCTCCCGCTCGTTTGGTGCAATACGTCAGCCTGCGCTTGGCTTTGTACAATTTCACACGCGGGCAGGACGCCACCGTTGATCGGCCCGAACGACGAACCCGATTAAAGCGCGCGGCGCTCTTCACGGCTGATACAACCCCCGCAGGCACGTTGTGCCGGTCCTTGTCGTTGCCTTGCCGGGTAGGGCCGCGCCGACCCGCCACACAGCGAGTATAGCATCCGGCTGCGCGCACCCGATGATATTTTACACCCCGCTTGCCGGGGAGTGTAAAATATAATCGCGGAGAGAGTCAGGCTGTGCCGAGCGACGCTCACTTTGGGGCGGGCTGCAGCGCAGGCGGGCGGACAAATTGTACAAAGCCCGTCATGACCCTGCGGGGGCACCACCGGCGATCAAATACCCACCGCTGGTGCTGCGGTCTGGCCTCCATGTTGGTATTTGAGAGCAGTCAAGCTAAACTCAAGGTAAGCGCATGGTCAAGCAGCAGCAGATGCAATGGACGCCAGCAGGAGCGCATCTCCTGCTGCAAGTGCGGACGGCGGTGCTCACTGAAGAGGGGGAAGATACATTCCGGACCTGGTATCCCCAATTTCGGTGCGCCATGGCGTCAGACGAGGAGAACCGTGAAGCAGCCTGATACCCCCGACTTTTAACTGCTCTCGCGCACAAGAGTAGCGACTTTTGCAAAAGAGCGTGCCGGTGAAGTGGATTGCGGCAGCCTGCCATTATATATGACGCTGATTTAATCGGCTCAGTCATGATCCACGCAACGTGACCAGACCTTACGAAGGGGCGGCGGCACGACCAGGCGGCAACTGACCGGGTCGTGAGGTTGCCGGACTGCGGCAGGTGCTGGACACCTGTGTCCGGCGTGCCCTGGCCTGTGCGGCCAGCGCCGACTGGCGGGGCTTGTCCCCGGCGCTGTGGGGGGACTGCCGCGCGAAAGGGTCTCATGCTGACTATCTACCTGCTCGGTCAGCCGCGTCTGGCGTACCAGGGGCAACCCGTCCCGGTGGTCGCCTTGCCCAAAACCTGGCCGCTGCTGGCCTATCTGCTGCTCCAGCGCGGCCACCCCGTCCACCGGCAAACCCTCGCCTTTACCCTCTGGCCGGACGAGGCCGAAGCACGCAGTCGGGCCAACCTGCGCCGGCATCTGCACGCGCTACGCCGTATGCTCCCGCCCAGTCGGCCCGACCAGGACTGGTTGTTGATCACCCCCCAGACCATCCAATGGAACCCCCAGGCCGATTACTGGTTGGATGTTGCGGAGTTCGAGCGGGGCAGTGCCACCGCCGCGACCCTCGACGCGGCGGTGGCGCTCTATACCGGCGACTTCCTGGCGAATGTTTACGACGACTGGCTCTTCTACGAGCGCGAACGGCTGCACCAGCTCTACCTGGCCGACCTCACGCAGCTCGCCAGCACCAGCCGCGCCCGCCACAACTATCCCCTGGCTATTACCTACGCGCGCCAGCTGCTGGAGAACGACCCGTTGCGCGAGGACGCCCTGCGCCAACTGCTGGCGGTGCAGTATGAAGCGGGCGATCGGAGCGGCGCTTTGCAGGAATATGCGCGCTTTGCCCGCCGCCTGCGTGACGAGCTGGCCGTCGAGCCGCTGCCGGAGACTGCGGCCCTGCACGACGCGATCCGCCGAAATGCACGCCTGCCGGGCGGGACCCTCCCCCCGCCGATGGCCCCCCACGACCAGAGGCACGCACCACAGCTGGTCCTGCCGTTTGTCGGGCGGGACACCGAGGTGGCCCAATTGCGCGGCTGGTGGAGCCGGGCGGCGCGGGGCCAGGGGGGGCTGGTCCTGCTGGGCGGTGAAGCTGGCATCGGTAAGACGCGGCTGGCGGCCCAACTGGCGGCCCAGGCCGAGCAGGAAGGCGCGCGCGTCCTGTTCGGTCGGACCACGTTTGCCGAGCCGATCCCCTATCAGGCGCTGGTCGAAGCGTTGCGCGCGGCGGTGCCGCTGCTGGCCGCACTCGACATCGCCCCGCTCTGGTTAGCCGCGCTGGCCGCGCTGATTCCCGAACTCCGCACCCGCCGCGGGCACGGCGCGGAGCCGTGGCCGCGGCTCGCGCCGCTCGACCCGGAACGCGAGCGGCTGCGACTCTTTGAAAGCCTGGCGCGCTGCCTGGAGGGCCTGGCGCAACCGCGCCCGCTGCTGCTGATCCTGGAAGACCTGCACTGGGCGGGGGCCGCCACTGCCGGGCTGCTGGAGTTTCTGGCGCGTCACGCCGCGCAGCACGCCCTGCTCCTCGTGATCACCTATCGTGAGGAAGAAACGCCGCGCGCCCACCCCTTGCGTGATCTACGCCGCCGGTTAGAACGAGCGCAGCAGCTGCAGCATCTGGCGTTGGGCCCATTGCCGTTAGCAGCGCTGGAAGTGCTGGTGGCGCAGGTGCCGCAGCTCGGCCCCGTGACCGGCGCGATCGCGCGCCAGCTGTACGACGAGAGCGAGGGCCAGCCGTTCTTTCTCGGCGAGCTGATTCGCGAAGTGCTGGACGCCCCGCCTGCTGCGGCGCACAGCCGCACCGCCAGCACCCCCGACCCGGTCGGCCTGTTGGCACCCCGCGGGGTGCGCGCTCTGATTGCCGCGCGGATGGCCCGGCTCTCCGTAGAGGCCCGGGCGCTGGCCGAAGTAGCGGCGGTGGCCGGGGCCGCCTTTGCCCTCGAACTGGTCGGCGAGGTGAGCGGTTGGGAGGAATCCCAACTACTGGCGCGCATGGACGAATTGCTGGACCGGGGGCTGGTGCATGAGCTGGCGGGCCATGGTCAGACCGATTACGCTTTCACGCACTATTTGATCCAGGCAGCGATCTACGCCGAGATGCCACCAGAGCAGGCGGCGCGCCGCCACCGTCGCCTGGCCCAGGTGATGGAAGAGATCTACGCCGGGCACCTGGATGACCTTGCTGCCGAACTGGCGCGGCACTTTGACCGGGGCCACGAGCCGGAGCAGGCCGCGCACTACTACCTCGCCACCGCCCGCCGCGCCCTCGGCGTCTATGCCGACGAGGAGGCGCTGCGCTATCTGTCGCGGGGCCTGGAGATCGCCCGCGATCCGGCCCGGCGCTTCGATTTGCTCGCGTTGCGCGAAAGCATTTATAGCCGCCAGGGTGACCGCCCGGCACAACAGAAGGATCTGCAGCAGTTGGAAGAACTGGTGGAGGCGCTGGCAGACGAGGAGCGTCTGTGCGAGGTGCTCGCGCGCCGCATCGTGTTGCAGAGCCTGCTCGGTGATCGCCCGGCTGAGGCGGCCTTGATCGGAGCGCTCAAACAACGCGCCGCCGCTTCCGGCGCACGGCGCTGGCAAGCCCACGCGTTGAAAGCCGCGGCGGACTATCAGGTGTTGCTCAGCCAGTACGAGGCGGCGCAGGCCAGCTTGGAACAGGCCCTCGCCCTCCGGCAGGCGATTAACGACCCGACGGGCCAGGTCGAATGTTACGCGCTCCTGGCGGAGGTTGCCGCCTATCGGGGGCGCTTTGCAGAAGCGCAGACCTTGCTTACGGAAGCGCGTGCGGTAGCCGGAGCGGCGGCGAACCAATCGTTGCTGGTCCGAACCTTACGGGCGGCGTGCATTGCGGCGGTCGTGCAGGTAGAGATCGACACGGCCCACACCCTGGGATGGCAGATGCTGGAATTGTGTCGCAACATTGGCGACCGCGAAGGGGAAGCAGACGCGCATACGCGAGTGGCTAGCGCGGCAGCACGCCTCT
>JBBSAN010000220.1:0-9422 GCA_038252265.1 Chloroflexia bacterium | reverse complement strand
TCCGAACGACAGGTTCCCCCGACCTTGTCGTTCTTGTCGATCAGGAGGGTGTCGCCCCCCAGGTGGTACGCGGCGCTCAGGCCCGTCGGGCCAGCCCCGATGACCACGCGCGCGTAATGATCCGTGGTTGCCATGAGTATCCTTCCCTCTTTCTATACACTAATCGCCCACAGAAAGCAGCGACAACGAAGCATGGTCGGCGGGTAGAGGAGGGGCAGCAGTGTCCGGAGGGGCAGCGCGAGCCGCCCGGCGCTCGATAATGAGCGCCCGCATTTGAGCCGCGATCTGATCCCAGGCCTGGCGGGCCAGCACCTCGCGCTCGGCGGCATGGCGGGCGGCCTGCCGGGCGGGGGACTCGGTCAGGGCGGCATCCACTGCCGCCACAAACTCGTCGGCGCTGTCGGCCAGGGTGACGATGTGGCTGTATGGCTCGGCCACATCGGTGATGCGTGTGGAGACGACCGGCTTGTGCGCGGCCATGTACTCCAGCGTCTTGGTCGGGCTGATGAAGCGGGTCGCCTCGTTACGAGCAAACGGCATCATGCACACATCAAAGCCCTTGCAGAAGCCCGGCAGATCGGCATAGCTCTGCTGGCCCAGGTAATGGAGGTTGGCCCCCTGGGGCAGATCCAGGGGGTTGATTTTGGTGTGGGGGCCGACCAGCACCCACTGGTAGTCGGGCCGCAGGGCCGCCACCGCCCGGAGCAAGGCCAGGTCGGTGCGCTCATCAATGACGCCGAAGAAGCCGATGCGCGGGTGGGGCAGCGCCGCCAGCGCGGGCGGCACCGGGGTCGCCGGGTGCCGGGCCTGGGCAAAGTGCGCCTCATCCACCCCGCTGGCGAAGAGGTGGACGCGGGGGTGGCGGTGTTTGCGCGCGTTGTAGAGGCTGGGACCGCCGGTGAAGACGAGGTCGGCCCGCCCCAATGCCAGGCGGTCCCGCTCGATCATGTCGGCGGGCGCATACTTGAACGCGGATAGTTCGTCCATTACATCGAACACGACCAGCGCGTCGTCCTTGCCCCCAACGGCGGGCAGGGCCAGCGGCGTATAGAGCCAGTAAACCGCGTCGGTGACGCCCCGCTGCGCGAGCAGATCAGCGACCAGTCGTCCCACCAGGCGGTAGTGGCCCCAGTCGTTATCGCCGTGCGCGGGGCTGATCACCGGGGTCACCAGGGTCAGATTGGCGGCGCGCTCCTCCAGGTCCAGCCGGGGGGTCGTTGCCGCGTCGTTCCACCACGGATCCATGACATACAGTACCGGGTGCCCGGCCTGGGCCAGCCGGGTCAGCAGCTGTTGCGGGCGCTGCCAGACCCAGTCCCAATGGAGATGGGCCAGCACGACCAGGGTAAAAGGTGCCTCGCCAGCGGACGGCGGCCCGCTACCGTTTGCGCTCGGCGGAAAGTGCCGATCAGTCACGAGAAGACTCCTTCATTGGAATGGGGCAGGCTTAGACCCGCCCGCCAGAATCATAGGAGGGTATAGGGATCAGGCGGAGCGCGCCCCGCCATGAACATCTATAAACGATCTCATCCTTGCCTTTTCATGAATAATGGCACCCTGCGGTCTGCGGGGGTGCCATCGGTGGACGGATGTAAGTAGAAGATGTTCCTCTACCTCTAAAATGAGCAATTTTTGTGCCACATCTTAATTTTTTCTCCTGAAGCCCGATTCTTCTTCTACATCCATGATCATCCGTATTCTATTCACTATTGATCGATAAATAGACACTTCTTGCCCGGTGGAGCCGGAGCCGGTGCCGCGCCCACCTGACTCTTACACAGCTCAATGCTGGCATCCGGAGCGCCGCGAAGGATCTTGTCCGGGCCACCAATTCGTCAAGGAAGATCGGGATCGTCGCCTCAGCCCCTATGACCGCCCCGAAGATCCTTTGCGGCGCTCCGGATGCCAGCCCAGGGGGGCGAGCGCCAACCGACTTTGCCAGAGCTAGGACCGCGCCCCGCGCCAGGTGGCAGCCCCGGCGCGGCTATGGTACAATCAGGGCGAACGACTCTTTTTGTGACGAAGGATAAAACCGATGCCGATTTACGAATACCGCTGTGAAGATTGCCGGAAGCGGGTCAGCCTGTTTTACCAGAGTATTGCGCTGGCCGAAGCGCGGGCCGGGGAGGCCCACTGCCCCCAGTGTGGCGGGGCGCACCTCACCCGGCTGGTGTCACGCTTCAACGTGGGCCGCCCAACCCAGACGCCCACTTATGACCCCGCCGCCGCCAGCTACGAAGCCGGGAGCACCGAATACAGCGAGAACGCCGGGTTCGCCGGGATGGATGAGCAGGGCGGGATGGGCGCGATGGGCGGCGTGGAAGACACGATCATGCCCGGCCTGGACGAGGACGACCCACGCAGCATCGCTCGCTGGGCACGCCAGATGCAGTCGCAGAGCGGCGAGGACCTGGGGCCAGAGTTCAACAGTGCCCTCAGCCGCATTGAGGCAGGCGAGGATCCCGACCGGGTGATGGAGGATATGGAACCGGCCATGGCCGGGGGCGATGATGGCGGCGACTTCGGCGACGAGGGCTGAACCGGGCAGGCAGCGACCGGGGCGCTAGCGCGCGCAGATGTTGCTGGCAAACCCACAGTCGCACGACACCCCCAGCAACTGGAGCAGCGCGAGCACGGCCCCCGGATCGGTTTCGGCAGGCGGCTGGGCCGCCAGGAAGCCGGTAACATGCTGGAGGGTGTGATCGCAGTTCGCCGGGGAATAGTCCAACTGCTGGCCCAGGTAGCCGCACAGGGCGGGCACATCCACCAGCCGCGCCAGGCGCGCCGCCGTGGCTTCCTGGTCCGGGGTCCAGGCGATGCGGGCGGCGGCGAGCGCGGCGGCGGTGGCGTCCTGGGCCTGAGGAAGCCGGGCCTCGGTCACGGCGTCGGGGGCCGCCAGGTGCAGCGCCGCGTCCAGAGCCTGCCGTTGAAACCCGGCAATGACCTGTTCGCCGACAACGATCACCGGCACACCCTGGCGGCCTGAGAGCCGGATCGCGTCGGCGGCAGCGGCAGCATCGGCCTCCACATTCCGTTCAAGGTACGGCACGCCACGCTGCGCCAGGTATTGCTTGGCCTTCACACACCAGTGGCACCCATCCCCGGTATAGATCGTCACCTGGGGGAACGGTTCCGTACCGCCCGCTACAACGATACCTGGCGCTGTCGTATTCATGTCCTGCCTCCTCATGTGTTTCCTGACCGCTCCGGTGCGTTTTTTATAATCTTAATGCTTCTATTGATTATATTAACACCAATATCAATATAATACAATAACCAGGGACTAAGTCTTTAGAACGATTTATTTCGGTATCAAAGAAAAGGCCGGGCGAGATCGCCCGGCCTTTTGCTATGGCGCTTTTACCCATAGCGGAATGCAGTGTTTATCCAGTCGCGCATCGGCCTGCGCCCGACCCGGCCTGAACCCACCGGTTAGCGGCTGCTAAAAAGCCAGGCTGCGCGGCAGCCTGGCTCGACGCGGGGAGGGTTACTGTTCGAGCAGTTCAAAGCGCACGCGTCCGCTGTAGTAGCGGCGTCCCCACAGCCCCCGCACCCCGGCGATCACCCGCGTGCCCACTTGCAACGCGAGCAGTGCGCCCACAAGGAACCCGGCCAGCGTGCCGAACGCCAGGCCGATCAAAAGATAGTTGGGCGGGCCGCCCGTCATACCAGGCATAGGCTTCTCCATTGAAGTCGCTACAGACGCGCCCCGCCCGCAGCACGGGGCCAGGGGTGGGCATTGCAAGTAGTTTCCCGTCAGACCAGGGACCGATAGATGGGGACCCGGAGAAATAGCGGGGATCGTGCGGATGTTACCAGGCCGGGGCACCCCCCGCGCCGCCGGCTATTGGATCACCAGCACCCGCGGAGCCTCCGCCCACAACCGGTCGAGCTGGTAATAGTCGCGGGTGATCGGGTCGAAGATATGGACAATCACGAAATTATAGTCCATCAACACCCAGCGGGCATCCCCGGTTCCCTCAATATGGGTGGGGAGAATCCCCTGCTTACCCAGTTGCTCGTCCAGATCGCGGGCAATGGCCCGCACCTGGCGCTCGCTGGTCCCGGTACAGATGACAAAATAATCGGCGATGATCGACAAGCCACGGATGTCGAGCATGAGAATATCTTCGGCTTTTTTATCCTCGGCGATTTGCACAATTAAGCGCGCTAACTCGTTCGCTTCCAGGCGGGTCCCTCCTGACTACCGGGGCGGGTGGCCCCTTCACTTTCTACCAGACGATAGACGACAATCGTTCCTATATATTATAGTCGGAAGCGGCTTCTTTTGCAATTAGGGGCGGCTGGTGGGAATTCACGGAAGCTGCACCGCCCGGAGGAGGGACCGATCACAAAGAGGATCAAGCCTGCGATGAGCTTGATCCTCCGTTATGGGCGCGGCTCTGTGCCCGGTCAGGGAGGGGTGATACCGGTGATCAGCCAGCCCGCTGCCTGCTTCTCCAGGGTGAAGGTCCAGGGGTTAGTATTGAGCGTGGTGGGTGCGGGCGTGGCGGTCGAGGTGAAGAAACCGTAGACCTCTGCCGTCTGGGCGGTCGCGGCCAGCGGCGCGACACGGGCGGCCAGCCCGCGCTGCTGGCGCGGGTCGGGCAAGCCGGTCCGCAAGGCACTGTCAGCCTGGCGATATTCGTTCGCCAGGGCCGGGACCAGGAAGCCGGCGGCCTCGGTGTACAGGCCCCGCACATGGGCGCTCAAGAAGCTCCGCACGGTATCTTCCGGCCCGGCCACGGCCCCCAGGGTGATCGTTTTGTTGGTGGTCAGCGCGCTCAGGATGCCGACGAGCAGGAGGAGGACGATCAAGGCCACTGCGCCCATGAGTAACAGGGCAGGCACTCCCCGGCGCTCGGCCTGGGGTTGGGGCGGCAGGGCGGTGTCGGCAGGCGCGGTCGCCTCCTGGCGGGCGTCCTGCACGTCCCGATCCAGGTCGGAGAAGAGCGAAGGCGACGTGCCATAGACATCGTTGGCACGCGGTGCGGTGCTCGTCCCGCCGGACGGGAACGCCGGGGCAGGCGCAGGGGGCGCGCCCATCCGCAAGCCATCGCCGGGGTCGTCCCAGTTAAAGGCCTCCGGCTCCTGAAGATCCGAGTAGCCGCGCCACTCGACCCCGCCGGGGGTGCCAGGCGCGCCGGGCGGCAGGGGCGAGGACGGCGGCGGCGGCACGGGCGGGGCCGCGCCGAACATACTGGCATCAAACGGCTGCGGAGTGGACAGGTCGAAATCATTGCCGGGCTGGCGGGCAAACGGGTCCGAGTCCGCGCTGGGAAAGGCCGCCGGAGGGGCGGCAGATGGCGGGCTGAACATCCCCAGCAGATCCGCCGATCCCCGCCCACCAGAGGACGCCGGGGGTGGTGGCAGTTCGGGCCGGGCGGGCACGCCCGGCGTGTTGCCAAACATGCCGAGCATATCCTGGGACGAAAAGCTGCTGGACGGGGTCGCCGGGGCGGGGGATGCCGCCGGGCTGCTGGTAGCCCCCGGCACCGTGCCGAACATGTTGAGCATGTCTTGCGACGAGATGCCGCTGCCGCCCGACGACGGCGCGGCGGGCGCGGGTGGCGGGGCGGCCCCCGCCCCTTCCCCCAGCCGCCCGGCGGCCCAGCGCCGCCCGGCCTGGGCGCGTTCGTTGGTCGGGTCCAACGCCAACACCCGCTCAAACGCCTGCAATTGTTCCTGAAGGGTCGGGGCCACCCCGCCCAACCACAGCCAGGCTTCGCTATTGCGCGGGTCGGTCGTCACCACCTGGCGCAACAACTGGTATGCCTCACCTTTGCGCTTGGCCCGCGCTGCCGCGATGCCCTGTTGCAACAGGGTTCCGCCCTGTGGGTTTGCCTGATCCATCGGCGCACGCCTCCTGGGGGACCGCGCTGCGGCCCACTCCACTAAACATAACACACAACCCTTTCTTTATTATAGCCATTCTGCGTGAAGATGCAAGGGGCGGGCGGGCGAGCAGCGAGCAGCGAGCAGCGAGTGACGAGGGGTCGGGGGTCAGGGATCAGGGATCAGGGATCAGGATTGAGCAATACGCAATACGCAATACGCAATACGCAATACGCATCACGCATCACGCATCACGCATCACGCACCACACATCACGCCGTATTGACAAGGCCCCCCACCCTTTGCTATAGTGGCGCTGCCGCAGGCGTGCGGGAACGCAGGGGCGAAGGAGCAGGCGATGATGCGGGTCGGCTTTGGCTATGATGTACACCGGCTGGTAGCCGGGCGCGCGTTGCGGTTGGGCGGCGTCACGGTGCCCTATGAGCGCGGGCTGGCCGGGCATTCCGATGCCGATGTGCTGCTCCACGCGATCACTGATGCGCTGCTGGGGGCTGCGGGGCTGGGCGACATCGGCACGCACTTCCCCCCGTCCGATCCCTCGTTCAAAGATGCCGACAGCCGCCTGCTGTTGCGCCTGGCCGCCGGACAGGTGCGCGCCGCCGGGTGGCAGATCGGCAACATCGACAGCACCATTGTCGCTGAGCAGCCCCGGCTGGCCCCGCACATTCCCGCCATCCGTGCCAGCATCGCCGCTGTGCTGGAACTGGTCGAAGCGCAGGTGAATGTGAAGGCCAAGACCACCGAGGGGCTGGGCTTCACCGGCACCGGCGAGGGTATGGCCGCCTACGCCGTTGCTTTGCTGGAACAGGCCTTGATCACCGAAACGGCGGGAGCGGATGAGTAGCGCGCTGCCCCGCCCCCACGACGTACCTTATTTTATATGCGAGCATTAATTCAGCGGGTGACCGAGGCCAGCGTGACGGTCGAAGGGCAGGTCGTCGGGGCCATCGAGGCAGGGTTGCTGGTGCTGCTGGGGGTGGGCGCGGGCGACGGCCCCGCCGATGACGCCTACCTGGCGCAAAAGATTGTCCACCTGCGGATTTTCGAGGATGCCGAGGGGAAGATGAACCGGTCGGTGCTCGATACAGGCGGGAGCGTGCTGCTGGTGTCGCAATTCACCCTCTATGCCGACACCCGCAAGGGGCGGCGGCCCAGCTTCATCGGTGCGGCCCCGCCCGCCGAAGCCGCTGAGCGGGTGGAAGCTGTGGCCGCCGCGCTGCGGGCGCTCCAGGTGCCGGTCGCCACCGGGCAGTTCCAGGCCCACATGCGCGTCGCCCTGGTCAACGATGGCCCGGTCACGATCTGGATCGACAGCAACGAGCGAGGACGGAGTGCTGAGTGCTGAGTGCTGAGTGTTGAGTGCTGAGTGTTGAGTGCTGAGTGCTAATAATCGAAGAGGAGCAACAGCGTTCCTGTGCTCCTTCCCTACTTCGCTCAACACTCATTGCTCATCGCTCATTGCTCATTGCTCATTGCTCATCGCTCGCTAGGGCTTGACTTAACATAAAGCCTGGACTATAATAAATCTAAGCTGTTAGCAGTAGCAGGTGAGGAGGCAGGATGGGCGCGAATACGGCAGACCGGACAGCAGACCCGGTAGGGACGGATAACCCGGTCCCGGCGGACGCGACCCCGGCCTGGACCGGGCGGGTCGCCGCCGAACTGGAACGGCTCGGCCTGTCCAGTAGCGCCCGGTTGCTGCTGCTGAGCCTGCGCCCGCTGGGCTGGGTCGGCGGGCAAGCCCTCTGGGCGGCGCAGCCGGTACTGGCCCTGTTCGGCGGCGGGGAGCGCACGGCGCACCTGGCCCGCACCCTGGAAGATGACGCGCAGTTTGCCGCCCTGATCGCGGCGCTGGCCCCGGCGGAGGAATCCTGATGAACAGCTTTGGACCCATCGCGCTGATCCTCATGCTGGCCTTCCTCGTCCTCTTTGTTGCCGCGATCCTGCTGGGGGTGACCCGGGTGCGGCGGGGGCGCACCGTGACCCTGCGGCCCATCGCCGGGTTTGCGACGGCGCACCAGGCGATTGCCCGCGCCGCCGAAGGAGGGCATCCCGTCCATCTGGCCCCCGGCCCCGGTTCCGTCGGCGAAAGTGGTACCCCCACCGCCGAAACGCTGGCCGGGTTGACCCTGGTCGAGGCGCTGGGGCGGCAAGCAGCCCTGACCGGCGCGCCGCTGCTGGTCACCACCGACGATGCCATCACCCACCCCTTGACCGAGAACGTGATCCGCAGTGGCTACGCCGCCGCCGGACGCCTGGAAGAAACCCCGTTGATCGGGCAGATCGCCCTGCGGACCGTGGAGGGCCACGGCCAGGGGGTGCGCCTGCTGACCCACCGTGACCCCCTGGCCTATGCCGCGATGGCGGGGGATCTGGTGGAGCACGAAGGCGTGATGCACTCGATTGCCAGTGGCGGCTTCGGGCCGGAATACCTGCTGCTGGGTGAGGCCCAGTCCCGCGCGGGCGTGCCCTCGGTGGCGGGCGCGACTAACCCCCAGGCCCTGGCGACCATGATCATCTCGGCCAACCACACCCTGATCGGGGAAGAGATCTACAGCGCCGGGGCGTACCTGAGCCGCACCGCCGCCCACCTGGCGAGCCTCCAGGGCCAGGATCTGGTCCGTGGGCTGGTCATCCTCCTGATCCTGCTAGGGGCCATCGCCGCCACCGTCCTGGGCAACAGCGCCGTGACCGCGCTCCTGCGCCTGACGCAGTAGGCAGTAGGCAGTAGGCAGTGGGCAGTGACGAGGGGTCAGGGGTCAGGGATCAGGGATCAGGGATCAGTAGTTAAAGATAGAATTACGCATCACGCATCACAGGGAGTCCCATGCGACAACGGCGCACACTCAACCCGGGGGGGCTACTAACCGGCGCACTGGTCTATCTGATCGGCGCACTGGTCGTGCTGGGCTTTTTCCTGCGCGGCAGCTTCGAGGGCATCCTGAGCCTGCTCAGCGATTGGGTGGTGCTGCTGGTCGCGTTCGCGCTGCTAGTCGGGCTGGGCAACGTGCTGCGCGTGCATATCGGGCGGGTGATGCACGGGATCGGGGTGGGCGAACGGCTCAACAGTGCCGTGCTGGTGGTCAGTGCCCTGGTCGTGCTGCTGATCGGCCTCTACGAGGGAACACCGGGCGGCGGGGCGACCGGGATCACACCCTGGATTTTCACCTGGATCTACAGCCCGCTGGGGGCGAGCCTGTTCGCGCTGCTGGCCTTCTTCGTGCTGTCGGCGGCGTTCCGCACGCTGCGGGCCGGGCCGAGCGCCGCCTGGGTCGTTCTGGCGGTGGCCCTGCTGGTGATCATCGGGGCCGCGCCGTGGAGTCAGGTCGCTCCGTTTACCCCGCTGGCCGATCTGTACAACTGGATCGTGACCGTCCCGGCGTTGGCGGGCACGCGGGGTATCCTGCTGGGAGCCGCGCTGGGGGCCATCGCCACCAGCCTGCGCGTCCTGCTCGGCTTTGATCGCCCGTATACGAGTGGTTAGTGGTCAGTGGTTAGTGGTCAGTGGTCAGTGGTTAGTGGTCAGTGGTCAGTAACCGAGGTTATTCGCAAGAAGCGCTATTCAC
>JBBSAN010000219.1:0-9479 GCA_038252265.1 Chloroflexia bacterium | reverse complement strand
TCCCACGCCTGTTCACTGAAGGCCAATTACCCCTGGATGTGGCGCTGATCAGCGTGTCGCCGCCCGATGCCCATGGCTATTGCAGCTTTGGCGTGGAGGTGGGGGTGACCAAGCCTGCGGCGGAAAGCGCCCGTGTGGTCATCGCCGAGATCAACCCGCAGATGCCACGAGTTTGGGGCAACTCGTTTATCCACTTGAGTCAGATCGATGCCTGCGTGCCGGTAGATTACCCGCTGCCCGAACTGCCGCAGGGCACGCCCAGCCCGCTGTATCAGCAAATCGGGCGGAACATTGCCGATCTGATCACGGATGGGGCCACACTGCAAATGGGGATCGGGGCGATCCCCAACGCGGTGCTGGAGTTCCTGGGCGATAAGCGCGACCTGGGAGTCCACAGCGAGATGATCTCTGACGGCATCATCGATCTGATCGAGCAGGGCGTGATCACCGGGCGGCGCAAGAGCTATTTGCCGGGCAAAATTGTCACCGGGTTCATGCTGGGCACCAAGCGCCTGTATGACTTCGTCAACGACAACCCCCTGATCGAGATGCGAACCACCGACTATACCAATGACCCGTTCATTATCAGCCGCAATGACCACATGGTGGCGCTCAACTCGGCGCTCCAGGTGGACCTGACCGGGCAGGTCTGCGCCGATTCGATCGGCACCAAGTTCTACAGCGGGGTCGGCGGGCAGGCCGACTTCATCCGGGGCGCGGCACGGTCCAAAGGGGGCCGCCCGATCATTGCCCTGCCTTCGACGGCGTTGGGCGGCAGTGTCTCGCGCCTCGTGTCGGTGCTCGACCCCGGCGCAGGGGTGACCACCACACGCAACGATGTCCACTATGTCGCCACCGAGTATGGCGTGGCGTACCTCTTCGGCAAGAGTGTGCGCCAGCGGGCCGACGCCCTGATCGCCATTGCCCATCCCGACTTCCGCGCCGACCTGCGCGCCGCCGCCAGTGCCCGCCATCTGTTGTAGCGAGACGTCAGAAATTAGAAATCAGAAAGTAGAAGTCAGAAGTCAGAAGTCAGAAGTCAGAAGAAATCAGAAGTTGGCGAGACGCTTATCGTTCAGGCTGTGAATTGATAGATCTTATTATAAGGAAAACTGACTTCTAATTTCTGATTTCTGATTTCTGCTATCCGGCTTCCGTTGCGCCTGCCTGGGGAAACGTGGTATACTGGCGGCACCCGTGCGCTGCGTCCTGTGGCGGCGGGGAACTTTTGTAGCGAGGTACTCCGCGCCCATGCAGCCATCACCGGGAACCTCCCCATCCGCCGCGCCTGGTTCCAGCACCCCCCATCTCACGGTCGTGATCCCGGCCTATAATGAAGCCCGCCGCTTGCCGAGTACGTTGGAGACCGTGCGATCGTACCTCAGCCGCCAGTCGTATACCTATGAAGTCCTGGTGGTAGACGACGGCAGCGACGATAATACCATTCCGCTGGTCGAGAGCCTGATCGCCGACGACCCGCACACGCGCCTGATCCGCAACCCGCACATGGGCAAAGGCGTGACCGTGCGGACGGGAATGCTGGCCGGGCGAGGCCGTTACATCCTCTATTCTGACGCCGACTTCTCGTCGCCCATCGAAGAGGTAGAAAAGCTGCTGCCCTGGATGGAGCAGCGGGGGTACGACATCGCCATTGGCTCTCGCGAGGGCAAGGGGGCGCGGCGCATTGGCGAGCCGGGCTACCGCCACCTGATGGGCCGGGTGTTCAACACGCTGGTCCGGGTGATCGCCCTGCGCCAGTTTGCCGATACCCAGTGCGGCTTCAAGTGCTTCAGCTATGAGGCGACCCAAGACCTCTTCCGGCGGATGCAATTGTACGGTGATCATTCGGGCACGGTGAAGGGCGCGCGGGTGACGGGTTTTGACGTGGAGGTGCTCTACCTGGCACTGAAGCGGGGCTACAAAGTCAAAGAAGTGCCGGTGAAATGGATCTATTTCAGCGGCAGCAAGGTTAGCCCATTTCAAGACTCCTTCCGCCTCTTGCTGGACGTGGTCAAGGTGCGCCTGAACGATTTGCGCGGCAGCTACCGCCAGAAGCCGGGGACGACAGGCCGGGGCACGAAGTAGCTTGAAGCACTCCGGCGGTCCCATCCTGCGGCCCACTAATCGTAGCAGGCAGGTCGGGGGCACACGAACGCGCTGGGCCGGGGGAGTGGCACTGGTGCTGGCCCTCCTGGGGCTGGCCCTGGCCCTGACCATCTCCCTGACCATGCCTAACCGGGCACTGATGATCGTGCGGATCGGCATGGCCGAGTTGAGCCTATGGCTGCTGGGGCTGACCGGGTTCGCCGCGCTGCTGGCCGGATTCGCGCTGCGCCGGGCGCAGGGACGGGGGGCCTGGGTGCCCCGCGTGGCCCTGGCGGCGGGCCTGATCGGGGCGGGGCTGGCCTCGGTGCCCGGCTCGCAACTGCCCGATACGGTGGACACCGGCGCGCTCGCCATGCGGAATGCGCTGGGGCGCGACTACGAGTTCCAGATCCCCTCGGCGGTGGCCGCTACCCTGCGCCCTGTCCCGTTCTCCTTTGCCGACTACCTCACCGGCATCAACCCCGGCCCGTCGCAACTGGTGCCCGATCTGCCCTATCGCACCGTGGCGGGTCGCACCCTGCTCCTCGACCGCTACGATCCGCCGACTGCCGGGCTGCATCCCGGCCTGCTGATCGTGCATGGCGGCGGGTGGGAGAGCGGGAACAAAGGCGAGTATACCCCGGCCAGTCGTTACTTCGCGGCGCGGGGCTACACAGTCTACGATATCCAGTACCGGCTGTCGGACACCGACCGCTTCCCGGCACAGTTGGAAGATGTGGAGTGCGCGCTGGGCTATATGCGCGCCCATGCCGCCGCCGATGGACTGGACCCGGAGCGTGTCGCTGTCTTTGGCCGCTCGGCGGGGGCGCACCTGGCGCTGCTGGCTGCCTATCGTGCCGCCCGCGACCCGGTGCAGCCCGATTGCGGTCCCCCGGCCACGGTCAAGGCGGTGATCGCCTACTATGCCCCTACCGATCTGGCCGAAGGCTACACGAATCCCCTCCAACCCGATATCATCGAATCGCCCCGCCTGCTGACCGCGTTCCTCGGTGGCAGCCCGGCGCAGGTGCCTGACCAGTATACCGCCGCCACCCCCCAGCACTGGCTGGACCGCCCGGTGCCGCCCACGCTGCTGGTGCAGGGCGGGGCCGATCAGGTTGTCGGGCCGTCTAACGCCCCCAAGCTGGCGGCAGCGTTAACGGCGGCGGGGGATACGGTGGTGGTGCTGCCGCTGCCCTGGTCGGGGCACGGCTTCGACGCGATCTTCCAGGGGTTGGGCAGCCAGGTGGCGCTCTATTACTGGGAGCGGTTCATGGGTTGGGCTGTGGCCTCACGCTGACGGAAAAAGATGGCCCTGGATCGGTCTGATTAATCATGCCGCGTTGGCCCAACATGACTACACAACCTTAATCCAGGGCTGTTGTCCCTTGCGGAACACTGTTATCTTAGCAAAGCCCTCTCGTTTGTCTATCGTTGCGCCTGTTCGCCTCTCCGACAGATTTACAACCGGGGGACGGGTGGAGAAGACGCTCATCCCTTTGTGCCCCGGCGGCTCCGCCTTGCGACGCATTGACACGGCCCGGCCCGGAGTGCTATAAAATGAGCAAGTGAATCCGAGCAGGCAATGACGGAGATCCAGTAGGCGCGGGGTGGCAACCAGGCAGAGAGATGGCGGCAGGTGCGAGCCATCGGCAAATCCCCGGCGACCGAATTACTCTCCTGAGCTGGCCCTCGAACGGTGGCGGCGACGCTCCCCAGTAGGCAGGCCCCGGTGCGCCGGTTATAGCGCCCGATAAGGTGTAAGGGGCTGGCCCTTTGCACGAAGCACGGTGGTACCACGAGTTGGCTTTCTGGCCCTCGTCCGCGCATGGCGGATGGGGGCTTTTTGTTGTCTGCGAATGGGGTGGAACCACGAAGGCGTTTGAACCACGAAGGCACGAAGCGACGAAGCGCACGAAACGAAAGCACGAAGGACACGAAACTTTACATGTCGGTTTAGTCTATGGTATACATATCCCTTGAGACTAGCTTATGGAGGCAACTTATGAGCGAAGAGACAGCGACGACGCTGCCGGAGTTATCGGCAGAAGAGCGTGAGGCGGGAATCCAGGAAGTGTTGCAGCGGGCGGTGGCGATTGTCGAGGTGCCCGACGAGTTGGAGAAGATGCTGCGCGGGCCCAGGCCCCTGCGGATCAAACTGGGCATCGACCCGACCGGAACGCGCATCCACATCGGGCGGGCGGTGCCGCTGCGTAAGATGCGCCAGTTCCAGCGGCTGGGGCACAAGGCCGTGCTGGTGGTGGGGGACTTCACCGCCCGTGTGGGCGACGCCTCGGACAAGACCGAGCAGCGCCCGCAACTGACCCCGGAAGCGATCCACGAGAATATGCAGACCTACGAGCAGCAGATCGGGCTGGTCGTGGATGTCAAAGAGGCCGAGTTCCGCTATAATTCGGAGTGGCTGGAGCGGATGGATTTTGGCGACGTGATCCGACTGGCGAGCCACTTCACCGTGGCCCAGATGATCCAGCGCGAGAATTTCCACGAGCGCTGGGAAGCGGGCACGCCGATCAGCCTCCATGAACTGATGTACCCGCTGATGCAGGGCTACGACTCGGTGGCGCTGGGCAACGATGTAGAACTGGGTAGCACCGACCAACTGTTCAACGTGATGGCCGGGCGCAAGCTCCAGCCGATCTTCGGCCAGCCCGCGCAGCAGATCTTGCTGACCAACATGATCATGGGCACCGACGGGCGCAAGATGAGCACCAGTTGGGGCAACACGATCTTTATCAACGACGCGCCCAACGACCTGTTTGGCAAGGTCATGTCGATCAGCGACGAGATGATCCTGATCTACCTGGAGTCGTGTACCAGCGTGCCAATGGCCGAGGTGCGGCGCACCGCCGACGACCTGGCGACGGGCAACGCCCACCCGAACGAAGTGAAAAAGCATCTGGCCTGGGCTATCGTGCGCGAGTATCACGGGCAGGCCGCCGCCGACGAGGCATTGGCCGAGTGGAACCGGGTGCGCTCCAATCGCGAACTGCCGAGCGATATCCCTGCGGTGGTGGTGCGCGACGAGGAGATCGGCATTGTCGAACTGCTAATGCTGACGGGGGCCGAGCCGAGCAAGAACCAGGCGCGGCGCGACATCGAGCAGGGCGGGGTCAGCATCAACGGTCAGCGTATCACCAGTGTCCAGGCGCGAGTCACGCCCCATGACGGCGATGTGATCAAGGTCGGCAAGCTGCGCTTCGTCCGCCTGGAAGTGCGGACGAGCGCCGAGTGATGAGCAATGAGTGATGAGTGATGAGTGATGAGTGATGAGTGATGAGTGATGAGTGATGAGTGAAGAATATGTAGGGATGACGCCGCTGCGAACGCCAAAGGCGCGGAGCGTGCTCATTCCTCGTTCCTCATTCCTCATTCCTCACCTCGCTGTCCTTCTGGCTTACTTGCTGGCTGCTGTCGTCTTCACCTGGCCGCAAGTGCTCGATCTGGGCGGGTCGCTGGTCAACGGGGCGGACAACCGGCAGACGATCTGGAACTTCTGGATGCTGCGGCATAGCCTGTTCGACCTCCACACCTGGCCGCTGCAAACCGACCTGATCTACTGGCCGGGCGGCACCTCGCTCTACCTCCACACCTACACCCTCGATCTCAATCTGCTGGTCCTGCCGATCACCCTCACTGCCGGGCCGGTGGTCGCTTATAACCTGGCCGTGCTGTTTGTCTGCGTCGCCAGCGGCTACGCGATGTACCGGCTGGGGTGGATGCTCAGCGGCAGCGCCCTGGCCGGGTTCGTCGCCGGGTTCGCGCTGACGTTTAACGCCTGGCATGTGACCCGGCTGTGGGGCCAACTCAGCCTGGCCTCGTTCCAATGGCCGCTGCTCTACATGCTCTTTTTGCTGCGACGCGAAGGGCGCGGCTGGGTCAACGCGCTGGGGGCGGGGGTGGCGCTGGCGCTGACCTATATGGCCGGGCAATATCTCGTGCTCTACCTGGCGCTGTTCACCGTCTTGTGGGCGCTCAACCGGGGGTTGGAGCGCGGGGTGCCGTGGCGGGCGCGGGCGGCCATCCTGGGGCGGGCCGTAGGAGCGGCGGGAGTGGCCGGGTTGCTGGTGTCGCCCCTGCTGGTGGGCCTGCTGACCTCGGCGCAGAGCGGCGCGTTCCTCCTGCCCACCTTCGCGGAAACGCTGACCTTCTCTGCCGACCCGCTGGCCTACTTCGTCCCCGGCCCCTACAGCACCGTCTTCGGCGCGTGGAGTACCCCGATCTACGCCAACCACGTCTGGGGCACGATCCTGCTGGAAAAGATGGTCTTTCCCGGCTGGAGCCTGTGGGTGCTGGGGGTGATTGGGCTGGCGCGAGCCTGGCCGCAGACCCGGCTATGGTTGAACCTGCTGGTGGTCAGCTTCGTCCTGTCGCTGGGGCCGGTGCTTCATGCGGCGGGGCAGGGGTTGCCGGTGCCGCTGCCCTATCTGCTGTTCTACCAATTGCCGGGGGTCGAGGTGTCGCGCACGCCGGTACGCTTCGCCTTGCTGGTGCAGATCGCCCTGGCGGTGGGGCTGGCCTATGGGCTGGCCTTCCTCTTGCGTCGCCTGCGCGGTCCACGCGAGCTGGCCTTGCTCCCGTCGCGGACCCATGTGCTGGAGTTCCAGGTACCCAGCATCCGACCGTTGCTGCTGGTGGGCGGGCTGCTGGCGGTGATCACGGTGGAGCAGGCGATCATCCCATTCGCGATGGGGCCAGCGTCGATCTCACCGTTCTATACGACCCTGGCCCAGTCTGCCGACCGTTCAGCGCTGCTGGAAGTGCCGATTGGCGACCCACCCGGCCCGTACCAGAGCGACTACCTGCTGGCACAGACGGTCCACGCGCGCCCCATCGTTGGAGGGTACATATCCCGTAATCGTATGGACCCGTTCATCGAGGGTAGCCCCGGCATCCGCGAATTCCGCTACATCAGCGGCCCGCCCGACATCCTGACCCAGGCTTCCGGCAGCCAGCCCGATCTGTCCCCCCTGGCGAGCGCGGCGCGGGCACTGTTGCAGGCGAACCATATCGGCACGATCATCCTCCACACCGACCAACTGACCGACACGCTTACCCTGAGCGCCACCACAGCGCTGGCAGCGCAGATCAGCGGCAGCCCGCCCGTCTACGAGGGGGACAACCTCCGCGCCTACACCATCACCGGCCCGCCCGACCCGGCCCAGGTGGTGCTGCAACTGGGGGCCGGGTGGAGCGCGGCAGGGGTGGAGAAAGGCGCGACGGAGGTGGGACGCTGGGCCGATCAGGGGGCGGAGATCCTGATCACCGCGTTCGCGCCGCATACGGTGCAGGTGGACATCGCTGCGGGATGGCCCGCTAACATTATTCATGGCCTGCAAATCGAGCGCGGCGCTGGGGTGGTCGGCCTCTGGTCCGCCCAGAACACCACTAACCCCTATACGACACTGCCTTTCCCTGTCCCAGCGGGCGTCACAACGTTACGCCTCCGCAGCGATGCCTCGGCAGTGCTTTTGCCCAAGCTGACCCCGTTTGACAAGGCGCAGGCGTCGGCCATCTTACGGGTCAGCGGCGTGCGGATCACCGTGCAGGATCGTTAAGCGCACCACAGAGAACACAGAGGGCACAGAGATCATCGTCCTCTGTGCCCTCTGTGTTCTCTGTGGTGAACTCGTGCGTTAGAAGTTGGCTTTGACCGCCGGGAATTGTTTGAGCGCGTCGCGCAGGATGGTCTTGAGTTCTTCCAGGCGCTCCGGCGTTTCGGCCTCGAAGCGGGTAGTCAGCGACGGCTCGGTGTTGGAAGCACGGACGAGGAACCAGCCGTCGGGGAACTCTACGCGCACGCCGTCCAGGGTGACCACTTTGTAGTCGCGGCTGAACTGCGCGCGCAGGGTGTCGATCAGGCCCACCTTGGTGCTTTCGTCCACGTCAATCCGGCCTTCGGGCGTGTTGTAATAGTGATGCACGTCGGCAAAGCGTTCGCTGATCGGGCGCGGATCGGCGGCCAGGGCTTCGATCAGGCGTGCCCCGGCGTAGGTGCCATCGTCGAAGTTCAGGCGCGGGTCATCGAAGAACATATGCCCGCTATATTCCCCGGCAAAGCCTGCATTGATCTCCAGGCGCTTGGCGAAGATATTGGTATAGCCGGTCTTCCACATGACCGGGGTGCCGCCGTGCTGCGTGATATCCTCGATCAGGGCGCGCCCGCACTTCACGTCGAAGATAATGCTGGTCGGCCCTCTCGCCAGCATCAGCCGCTCGATCAGGATCATATACATATCGGGCCAGAGGATCTCGCCCTGGTCGTCCACCACGCCTAGCCGGTCGCCGTCGCCGTCGAGGCCGATACCGATGTCGGCCCTGGTCTCGCGCACTTTGGCCTGGAGGTCCACCATGTTTTCTTCTTTCAGCGGGTTGGGCACATGGTTGGGGAAGTTGCCGTCCGGCTCGATATACATCGGGATGATTTCGACGCCCATGCGCTCATAGATCTCGACCGCGCTGGGACCGCTCGCCCCGTTGCCCGCGTCGAGCACGACCTTCAGGCGGCGGGCGGGTTTCACCGTCTCCACGATGTAATCTTGGTAAGGGGTGAGGGCGTCGCCCTGTTCGTAGCTGCCCTCGCTCGCCCCCTCATGGAAGATGCCCGCGTTGGCGATGCGGCCCAGTTCCTGGACCTCGGTGTTGCTAAGGGGGGCGTTGAGGCCTTCCGCGGTCACTTTGCGCATCTTCAGGCCGTTGAACTGCGGCGGGTTGTGGCTGGCGGTGACGACCACGCCGCCATCGGTGTTGAAGTAGCCGACCGCGAAATAAAGCACCGGCGTCGGGACCGCCCCAATATCAATCACATCGCACCCGGCGGCGCGCAACCCCCCGATCAATGCTTTGGCGAAACGCTGCGACGACAGGCGCACATCACGCCCCACGACCACCCGTTTGTTCTTTTCGGGGGCCTCGCGCCCTTCGCCCGGTCCCAGCGTGGTGTCGGCCTGATAGAGCATCGTGGCATAGGCGCGACCAATCGTTTCCAGTACCGGGTCGGTGAGATCCTTATCGACAATACCCCGGATATCATATTCACGGAAAATCTGCGGGTTCACTTCCACCGGTTCGGCAGCACTCATAGATAAACTCCTCCTCTATATAGACGCGGATACCCTGCACACGGCGGGTTCGGCGCACTAGTCGCAGTATAGCCCCCGCGTTGGGCGGGTGTCAACCAGCCGGGTGCTATCCCCGCCCGCCCTGTGTTCCCTTGCCCGCAGACTCGGTAGACCGTCACGGCTGATGCAAAGTCCGTAGACCTCGCAAACAGCACCTTTCTGCGGTACGATAGCGGTATCTCGTACCCTATCCCCCACAGAAAGGTGCTGCCATGAACTTTACCATGCTCCCCTTCACCCGGCAACTGCCCGATC
>JBBSAN010000218.1:0-9484 GCA_038252265.1 Chloroflexia bacterium | reverse complement strand
TCATCGAGACCCAGGCCAACGACGTGTCGGCCTACATCCCGACCAACGTGATTTCGATCACCGACGGCCAGCTCTACCTGGAAGCCGACCTCTTCAACGCCGGTATCCGCCCCGCGCTCAACGTGGGTATTTCGGTCAGCCGGGTGGGCGGTGACGCGCAGCTTAAGATCGTGAACCAGGTGTCGGGCAAGCTGAAGCTGGACATGGCCCAGTTCCAGGAGCTAGCCGCGTTCGCGCAGTTCGGCTCCGACCTGGACAAGGCGACCAAGGCCCAGATCGACCGCGGCCTGCGCATCCAGGAAGTGCTGAAGCAGCCGCAGTACGAGCCGTTGCCCGCCGCCAACGAAGTGATGATCATCTACGCCGTGACCAATGGCTTCCTGGACGAAGTGCCGGTGGAGCGGGTGAAAGAGTGGGAGAATGCCTTCCACCAGTACCTGCACAACAACAACCAAGAGTTCCTGGACGCTCTGGTGCGCGACTACGCCCGCAAGCGTGCCCCCCAGGAAGTCATTGATCAGATGGTGACGATCATCAACCAGTTCAAGAAGACGTTCGTTTAGGGATTTTAGATTTTGGATTTTGGATTTTGGAATGTGATGCGTGCTACGTGAACCGTGAGCTTTCACCAAACCAGAGTCCAAAATCTAAAATCTAAAATCTAAAATCCTGGAAAAGCCCATGCCTAGTACACGAGAAATCCGGCGACGCATCAAGAGCGTCAAGAATATCAGTCAGGTGACCCGGGCCATGGAAATGGTCGCGGCGTCGCGGATGCGCCGTGCCCAGGCCGCTGTGCTGGCCGGACGCCCCTACGCCGAGAAGATTGACGAGATCATCGCCAACCTGTCGGCCCGGATGCAGGGCCAGGAAGAAGCCGAGCATCCGCTGCTGGCCGTGCGCCCGGTCAAGCGGACCCTGGTCGTGCTGATCACCGCCGACCGGGGCCTGTGCGGCAGCTTGAACACGAACGTGATCCGGCGGGCCACGCGCTTCATGCTAGACGAGGTGAAGGGCGAGGCGGCAGTGGTGACGGTGGGCCGCAAGGGGCGCGATTTCATGCTCCGCTATGGCCGCCCGGTGATCGCCGAGTTTATCAACTATGGCGACCGCCCGTCGGTGAACGACATCATCCCCATCTCCCGCGTGATCACCGATGAGTATGTCAGCGGGCGGGTGGATGCTGTGCATCTGATCTACACCGTGTTTGTCAACACCCTGGTCCAGCGCCCGACCGTCTATCCCCTTTTGCCGCTCACGCCGGGCGAAACCACCGGGCTACCGGCAGACTACATTTATGAGCCGTCCACCGGCGTCGTGTTGGAACAGATTATCCCGCGCTATATTGAGAGCCGCATCTACCAGGGCGTGCTGGAGTCGATCGCCAGCGAGCAAAGCGCCAAGATGGTGGCAATGCGTAACGCGACGCAAAATGCCAAGGAACTGGTGCAGGAACTCACCCTATCCTATAACAAACTGCGCCAGGCCAACATCACCCGCGAACTGACCGAGATCACCAGTGGGGCTGCCGCCCTGGCCGGGTAAGAAAAAGTATGAATTAAGAATTAAAAAGGTAGAAGCTGACGAGCGACCTTCATACTTCATACTTCTTAATTCTTAATTTCATCGAGGAGAAAAGCAATGGCTGAAGGCAAGATCGTGCAAGTCACCGGGCCGGTGCTGGATGTCGAGTTCCCGCCGGACCAGTTGCCGGAAATTTATAATGCCCTCCACATCAAGCGCGATGGGGTCAGTGATGACGGCAAGACCGGAACAGGGGCCAGCCAGGATGTCCTGGTGGTCGAAGTGCAGCAACACCTGGGCAACGACTGGGTGCGCTGCGTGGCGATGGGCAGCACCGACGGCATCCGGCGCGGCATGACCGCCGTGGACACCGGTGCATCCATCGCCGTGCCGGTGGGACCGAGCACCCTGGGCCGCATCTTCAACGTGCTGGGCCAGACAGTGGACGGCGGCCCGGTCGTGCAGTCCGACAAGATGTACTCGATCCACCGCCCCTCCCCCACGCTGGACCAGCAGAGCACCGAATCGCAGGTCTTCGAGACCGGCATGAAGGTCATCGACCTGGTCGCCCCGTTCACCAAGGGCGGCAAGATGGGCATCTTCGGCGGCGCGGGTGTGGGCAAGACCATCGTGATCATGGAACTGATCCGTAACATCGCTGCCGTCCACGGGGGCTACTCGGTGTTCTGCGGCGTGGGCGAGCGCACCCGTGAGGGGACGCAGCTTTACGGCGAAATGAAAGAGTCGGGCGTTATCGACAAGACGGTGATGGTGTTCGGCCAGATGAACGAGCCGCCCGGCAGCCGCCTGCGCGTGGGCCTGACCGGCCTGACGATGGCCGAGTACTTCCGCGACGAAGAAGGCCGCGACCTGCTGGTCTTTATTGATAATATCTTCCGCTTTGTGCAGGCCGGGTCGGAAGTGTCCGCCCTCCTGGGCCGGATGCCCTCTGCCGTGGGGTATCAGCCCACCCTGGCCTCCGAAATGGGCCAGTTGCAGGAGCGGATCACCTCAACCAAGAGCGGCTCGATCACCTCGGTGCAGGCCATCTACGTGCCCGCCGACGACTACACCGACCCGGCCCCGGCGACGACCTTCGCCCACCTGGACGGCAGTGTGACGCTGGAGCGCTCGATTGCTGCGCAGGGGCTGTTCCCGGCGGTGGACCCGCTGGCTTCGACCAGCCGCATCCTGACCCCCAGCATCGTCGGCGAAGAACACTACAATGTGACCCGCTCGGTGCAGAAGGTGTTGCAGCGCTATAAGGATCTGCAAGACATCATCGCCATCCTCGGCATCGAGGAATTGAGCGAAGAAGACAAGCTGATCGTCTCCCGCGCCCGCCGCATCCAACGCTTCCTCAGCCAGCCGATGTTCGTGGCCGAGGTCTTCACCGGCACGCCCGGCCAGTATGTCAAGCGCGAAGACACCGTGCGCGGCTTCAAAGAAATCCTCGACGGCAAGCACGACAACCTGCCAGAGCAGGCCTTCTTCAACGTCGGCACCATCGAGCAGGCCGTCGAAAAGGCCGCCAAGATGGCCACCAGCTAGCCAGCCACCGCCAGCTAGCAGCCGTTCATTAACAGTTATCAGCGATGGGCGGGCGCGGGTCGCCCGCCCATTTTGCTGGTAAAACCTCTGATGGCTAGTGACGACTGACCGACAATCGTAACACGTACTTGACAGAATGTGATATACTAGGGGCACGAAACTTGAGGATAGGCCAGACATCTATAGGGTGGGTTATGTGCCTTATGATGGCTTTTTGGGTTTTATGCAAGAGACTGGTTTTCAGTTTACGTTGATCCAGGGGTTGAAAGTTCGTATCGAAGCGGAGGGTATGTAATGGTCGTTCAAGAACCCATCGCTTTCCAACTGCCGCAGCCCGCCAAAAGTGCGCTGTTTCGTGCAACATGGCGTGCTCAGGGACGGTACGACGCAATCAAAACCGTGGCGGAACATCCGCTGACTCTGGAGCAACTACAAGTAGAAGTCCAAGAACTGGAGAACACGCTGACCGATCCGGCGCGCGTCTGGGGGTCGATGGAAATTGATACCAGCCCTCGGCTTTATCGTGAAGGTTACTGGACCGGATTAACAGAAGTGCTTTCTATCATGCGGGGGGGCGCGCCGGGCGATGCCCCACACTATCCCACCCTGCAACGTTAGCGAAAGAGGAGTACCCCAACAATGCCTTTGCGCCTGGAACTGGTGACCGCCGAACGCATCGTCCTGCAAGAGGATGCGGATATGGTCATTGCCCCGGCTGCCGACGGACAGGTCGGTATCCTGCCGCACCACGCACCCCTGCTTACCACCCTGCACCCCGGCGAACTGCGCGTGCGGCGTGGGGGGGTGGAGCAAGAACTGATCGTAACCGGCGGCTTTATGGAAGTCCTGAACGGCAAAGTCACGATCCTGGCCGATGCCGCCGAGCGGATTGAAGAGATCGATGTCGCGCGGGCCGAAGAAGCGCGCAAGCAGGCTGCGGAGGCCCTGGCAAATCGCCAGGCCGGGGTAGACACCGCGGGTGCCGAACTGGCAATGCGCCGCGCAGTGGTGCGGCTGTCGATTGCCCGCCGCCGCCGGGTAGGTCGCCCCGATTCGGGAAGCGGTGCCTAGCCGAATGATGACACGGTATATCGGGATCGACCTGGGCACAGCTAACGTACTGGTCTATGTAAAAGGGCGGGGCATCGTTCTCAATGAGCCATCGGTCGTCGCCATCTCTACGGTGGATGGGCGGGTCAAAGCAGTTGGCAAAGCTGCCTTTGATATGATCGGACGCACCCCGGAATCAATCGAAGTGGTGCGCCCGATGCAAAACGGGGTCATCGCGGATTACGTGGTCACCGAGGCGATGATCAAGCATCTGATCGGACGGGCGACCGGACGATTTAATCTGTTCAAACCGACGGTGATGATCTCCATCCCGGAGGGCGTCACCAGTGTCGAGCAGCGGGCGGTACGAGACGCCGCCTTGCAAGCCGGGGCCGACAAGGCCTACCTGATTCCGGAACCCTTGGCCGCCGCCATCGGGGCACGCATCCCGGTTAGCGACCCCAACGGCAGCCTGGTGATTGACATCGGTGGCGGCACCACCGAGGTCGCGGTCATTACACTCAACGACATCGCCGAGAGCAATTCAGTCCGCATCGGCGGCAACAAACTGGACGAGGCCATCACCAATTATATCAAGCGCAAGTACAATCTGATGATTGGCGAGCGCACCGCCGAAGAATTAAAGATCCGGATCGGATCGGCGGTTCCGTTGGAAGAAGAGTTGGAGATGGAAGTCCGGGGGCGCGATCAGGTGGCCGGCCTGCCGCGCACCATTACCGTCCGCACCAACGAAGTTGTGGAAGCAATCGCCGAGCCGTTGGAAGCCATCGTCGGAGCCGTGCGCACGGTCCTCGAGCGCACCCCCCCCGAACTGGCATCAGATATTATTGACCGGGGAATGATCATGACCGGCGGGGGTTCCTTGCTGCGTCACATTGACGAGCTGATGACCCAGGTAACGGGGATCCCCTGTTACGTGGCCGACAATCCGCTGCAATGTGTGGCGATTGGCACGGGAATTGCGCTGGAGCGGTTAGATGTACTGCGCGACTCGTTAAGCAACGAGTAGAAGCTGTGCGGGGGCCGCGTTTCGGCCCACATACCAAACCCCAGGAGGCTCATATGGCAGGCGTAACTTTCGAGCATGTTATGAAAAAGTACGGGGATGTCCTGGCCGTGAACGACCTGAACCTGGATGTTCGGGACAAAGAATTCCTGGTGCTGGTGGGGCCGTCCGGCTGTGGCAAATCTACGGCGCTGCGCATGATCGCTGGCCTAGAAGAGATCAGCGGCGGCATCCTGCGCATTGGGGATCGGATCGTGAACAACGTGGCCCCCAAAGACCGCGATATCGCCATGGTCTTCCAGAGCTATGCCCTCTACCCGCACATGAGCGTCTACGACAACATGGCCTTCGGGTTGCGGATGCGCAAGGCCATGCCGAAGGGCGTGGACCAGAGCAAGCTGCCCGACAAAGGCCGTGGCGGGGGCTTCCTGAACAGTATGTTCGGGGCGAGCAGCCTGCGCGAACGCGCCATCCGCGCCGCCGTCGAAAGCGCGGCGGACAGCATCCAGCTGACCCAGTATCTCGACCGCAAGCCCCGCCAGTTGTCCGGCGGGCAACGCCAACGTGTCGCTCTGGGGCGTGCCATTGTCCGCGAACCGCAAGTCTTCTTGATGGACGAGCCGCTGTCCAACCTCGACGCCAAGCTGCGCGTGCAAACCCGCGCCGAGATCAGCCGCCTCCACCGCCGCCTCCAGACCACGACCATCTACGTGACCCACGACCAGACCGAGGCCATGACGATGGGCGACCGCATCGCCGTGATGCGCGATGGCATTTTGCAGCAGCTCGATACGCCGCAGAACCTGTATGACCACCCGGCCAACATGTTCGTTGCCGGCTTCATCGGCAGCCCGGCCATGAATTTCTTCCCCGTGACCACCGAGGCCGGGGGCGAAGGGGTCTACCTCAAGGGCGACGGCTTCCGCCTGCGGGTGCCCAAGGCCTACGAAGCCGCCATCGGTGCCCAGGCCCGCAGCGGCGGCCAGATCATGATGGGCCTGCGCCCTGAAGATATCGCTGATGCCGCCCTCGTCCGCGACGCCGATCCCGAGGACATGGTCCAGGCGGTGGTGGATGTGGTCGAGCCGCTGGGCAGCGAAGTGTACCTGGCCTGCGTGGTGGGGCAGACCCAGTTTACCGCCCGCGTCGATCCGCGCACCCAGGCCAAGGCCGGGGAGCAGACGACGTTCTATTTCAAAGCCGAGAAGATGCACGCCTTCAACCCGACGACGCAAGAAGCGCTGTTGTAAGGCACCAAGTTACCCCAGGCTACGGCGGTTCCGCCCGTTTCGGTGCGGAGCCGCCGTGCCATGAGGGATGCTAGAAGAACGAGGAGTTAAACACGAACAATGTCTCAAACTTTTTCATTGGATATCGCTACCCGCGAAGTGATCGGTAAAAAGACAGAAGGACTGCGGCGCCAGGGCCTCCTGCCCGGCATCGTTTATGGCTATCATGTGCAGCAGCCATTGCCGGTGCAGATCGACCGGCGCGAGTTCGAGAAGGTCTACCGCCGCGCCGGGGCCAACAGCCTGATCGATCTCCATCTGAGCGGCACCCCGACGACTCGCGTGTTTGTGCAGGAAGTGACCCGCCACCCGGTGACCCACCAACTCATGCATGTGGACTTCCGGGCGGTGAACCTGACCCTGCCGATCACGGCAGACGTGGCCCTGGTGCTGGTGGGCGAAGCGCCCGCGACCAAGGACGACGGCATGGTCTTGCAGACGCTGGATACGCTCCATGTGCGTGCCCTGCCGACCCACCTGCCCTCCAATATCGAAGTGGACATCAGCGGCCTGACCGAGATCGGCCAGACGATCCATGTCAGCGACCTGACTCTGCCCGGCGACGTGGAAGTACTGACCGACCCCGAAATGGCGATCGTCCACATCAGCGCCGCCCAATTGGTGACGGCTGAGGAAGAGGCAGCGGAAGCCGCAGAAGCCGCAGAAGCGTCGGCGGAATCGGCGGAAGAAGTGACCGCAGAATCTGCCGAAACCGAAGAGTCCTAATTCCTCCACTGAGGATGCAACTTCTGGGGGCTGGTCACCGTATATAACAGTGTACCAGCCCCCACCCTATCAGGGGGCACCCTGGAGATGTATCTATTATGAATAGCCTACTCGCGAACCTGCCTGATAGCACCACCCTGAGCCAGACCCTGGCCGCGCAGAGCAGCCTGGGATCGGTCGCCCAGTTGCTGATCATGGTGCTGACGGTGCTCAATCTGCTGATCTTTATCCGTGCCCTCCTGTCGTGGTTTATGCCCGTGGGCCGCGACCCGGGGAGCCGCTTGCTGGTGACCATCACCGAGCCGGTGCTGGCCCCGTTGCGCGAGATCATGAGCCGGGTCATGCCCATGCAGGGCATGGACCTATCGCCCATGATCGCCCTGCTGCTGATCCAATTCATCCTGATCCCGTTGCTCTCTTCGATCCGCTAGCCCGGTTCGGATGAGGCGGTAGACCAAAACCCCCCCTGGCGGGCATTCCGCCAGGGGGGTTTTGCGTGTTCAGGGGGACGGATCAGGTGGCGTTACGAAACGCCAGCGCCTTGTGGTAGAGGGCCACGTATTTGCGCGCCGAGCGCTCCCAACTCCAGTCGAGGCTCAGGTCATGCAGGCGTAACCGGGACCAGGCGTCGGCCTGGGCGTAGGCGGCCAAGGCGCGGCGGATCGCATCGACCAGCGCCTCAGGCGTGTAGGGATCGAAGACAAAGCCGCTGCCCGCGCCGGTCGCCGGGTCGTAGTTCTGCACCGTGTCGGCCAGCCCACCCGTGCGGCGCACCACCGGCACCGTGCCATAGCGCATGGCAATCATCTGCCCCAGGCCGCACGGCTCGAAGCGCGACGGCATGAGGAAGATGTCACTGCCCGCGTAGATGCGCTGGGCCAGTGGCGGGTCGAAGGTGATCGCCAGCGAGACCTTATCGGGGTGGCGGGCGGCCAATTGCTTGAAGCGCGCCTCATAGCCGGGGTCGCCAATCGCCAGAAGGACGAATTGCGCATCCACCTCGGGCAAGACTTCCTCCAGCGCCGGGATCATGATGTCAAAGCCCTTCTGCACGAACAGGCGCGAAATGGCGCTCATCAGCGGCACGTCAGGGCGCACCGGCAGGTGCATCGCGTGCTGGATCCCGGCTTTGTTGACCCCCTTCCCGGCGGGGTCGGCGGCGTTGTAGCGGGCGGCGATATGGCGGTCGGTCATCGGGTTGAACACATCCATATCAATGCCGTTGAGGATGCCAAAGACGTGATCGTGGCGGCTGCGCACCAGCGGGTCCAGCTTTTCGCCATACTCCGGCGTCATGATCTCGCGGGCATATTGCTCGCTGACGGCGTTCACCGCGTCGGCAAACTGGATGCCCCGGCCCATCAGGTTGACGGTGCCGCCTAGCGCCTGCTGCTCAAAATCGGTCAACCCCTGCGCGGCCACCCCGGCCAGCTTCAGGAACCGCGTGGCCGCGTCGCCTCCGACCCCCACCACCGGTCCGGCGGCGGGCGGGCGCGAAGTGAACTCGCCCTGGTAAGCGATGTTGTGGATCGTAAAGACGGTGGCCGCGTGGCCCAGCACCGGGTTCTGCCGATCGATCGTCTGGAGCCAGTTGGGGATGATCCCGGTGTGCCAGTCGTTGCAGTGGATCACGTCGGGAGTCCAGCCCAGCGGCCCCAGCATCTCCACCGCCGCCCGGCTGAACAGCACAAAGCGCTCGTCATCGTCGGGATAGGCGTAGACTTCGGGGCGGTCGAAATAGTGTGGGCTGTCGATGAAGTAGACCGGGATGGGATGATCCGGGTCGAGCGGCGCTTCCGCGATACGCACCGTGACGGTCTGATCGCCCAGCGGCACCGGCAGCGCGGTCAACCGGGTCTGGAGGTCGAAGCGGGCCTCATCGATCACCTGATATTTGGGCATCGCCACGCGCACATCATGGCCCAGCGCCCGCAGCGCCTTGGGCAGCGCCCCTGCCACGTCGGCCAGGCCCCCCACCTTGGCAAACGGAGCCACCTCGGCGGCAATCAGTAGAATTTTCAGCGGCGGCCCACCGCTTCCGGTCACGGGTTCTAGCTGGCCCGGCCCAACCGGCGTTGTGGAATCCATCACGGTCTGTCCCTCCTGGCAGGTAGAAAGAGAGTTGTCATGCCATACCTGCGCCCCTCGCAGGCGCTATTATACCACAATAGGAAGCGCAGAGGGGTAGGACAAACCGAGGCAATGATTCGCGAAGGCGGCGCGGGTTACGGCCCCTGCACGCGGGCCAGCAGGAGCACCCACCCGCCCACGGTGGAGAGCGCCACCGCGCCGTACGCCACCTGGCGGCCCAGGCGCG
>JBBSAN010000217.1:0-9491 GCA_038252265.1 Chloroflexia bacterium | reverse complement strand
GGCAACCCCGGAACGATCCTAGCGGACGCCGAGGAGCAGTTCGACCGTCAACTGATCGAGCCGTTCATACGGCAGACCACGCGCACCGAGTGCCTGCCGGTCCACCGTGTGGGTCTTCAGCGCGTTGGCCTTGTCGGCGCTGTAGCCGCCGCCCCAGGCGGGTTGGTTCCCCTCGTCGGCATTGATCGCCTGGAGCAGCGCCTGGATCTCGGCGTCTTCGTTCCAGCGGCGCGCTTTCTCCTTCAGGATCAGGTAGGTCCGCATACAACCACGGGCGAAGTCCTTGACCCCTTCGTAGTCCTCGGTGCGGTAGGCGTGCGCGTCGAAGTGGCGGCTGCCGCTATAGCCTACGTCTTCCAGGAACTTGACCAGGAAGAAGGCGGTTTTCAGGTTGACTGCCCCAAAGCGGAAATCTTGATCGTAGCGGCCAAACGCCTGGTCGTTCAGGTCGATATGGAACAGCTTCCCGGAGTCCCAGGCCTGGGCCACCCCATGCAGGAAGTTCAGCCCGGCCATGTGCTCGTGGGCTACTTCGGGGTTCACCCCGACCATTTCCGGGTGATCGAGCGTGGCGATGAAGTCGAGCATATGCCCGACCGTCGCCAGATACATATCGCCGCGCGGCTCGTTCGGCTTCGGCTCCAGGGCGATCCGCAGATCATAACCCTGATCCTTGATATATTCGCAGAAGAAGTTGATCGCCTCGCGGAAGCGCTTGAGGCTTTCGCCGGGGTTTTTGGAGGCGTCGGTCTCGGTGCCTTCGCGCCCGCCCCAGAAGACATAGAGGGACGCGCCGCACTCCACGCCGAGGTCAATCGCGTGCAGCGTCTTTTGCATGGCATAGGCACGCACGGCGGGGTCGTTGGCGGTGAACGCCCCATCTTTGAAGGCCGGGTCGGTAAACAGGTTGGTTGTCGCCATCGGCACGACCAGCCCTGTCTCCTTCAGCGCCGCCTTGAAGTCGCGCACGATCTGGTCGCGCTGGGCCGGGGTGGCATCAATCGGCACGAGGTCGTTGTCGTGGAAATTGACGCCATAGGCCCCGACTTCGGCCAGCAGGTGTACCAGTTCAACCGGCGTGCGAACCGGGCGCACCGGCTCCCCGAACGGGTCGCGCCCGATCTGGCCGACGGTCCAGAGGCCAAACGTAAACTTGTGCTCCGGGGCAGGGGTGTAATCCATAGCAGGCTCCTTTTCAGTGGTCGGTGGTTAGCGATCGGTGATCCGTGGTCCGTAGATGAATCAGGTTGGGTTGCGCGAGCACATGCTGGTAAACGGTGGCGATGCCACCCCGCACACATGCGTCTGAGCCGTGGGTGGCGCGGACGACCCGAACCGTCTCGCAATTCCAGCGTAAGGCGCGCTGCTGGATTTCTTCATGCACAACCGGCAGGAGAAACGCGGCGGCCTCGCTCAGCGCGCCGCCCAGCACCACCAGCGCGGGGTTCAAGGCGTTCAGCAGCGAGGCGATGCCGATCCCCAGCCAGTGGGCGATCCGCTGGAACGCCTCCAGCGCCACCGCATCGCCCGCTTCGGCGGCCTGGATCACCAGGGCGATGCTCAGTTGGTCCAGACGGGCTTCCGTCCAGGCGGTCAGCACGCTGGGCCGGCCTTGCGCGCACAACTGGCCGATGGTGCGAAACAGTGCCTGCTGGCTGACCAGCGTTTCCCAGCACCCCCGGTTGCCGCAGTTACAGCGCTCGCCGTCGGGGACCATGGTCATGTGCCCGAATTCGGCGGCGCTGCCGCTGACCCCGCGACATAGCCGCCCGTCGCGGATGATGCCCCCGCCCAGCCCGGCCCCCACGCTGATGTAGAGGACTTCGTCTACGCTTTGGGCGGCCCCAAAATAATGCTCCCCCAGCGCCGCCATGTTCGCTTCGTTGTCCACAAAGATCGGCGCGGCAAACGCTTCTTGCTCCAGCAACGGGCGCAATGGGACCCCGCGCCAGCCGAGGTTGGGCGCGAGCAAGAGGGTCCCGCTGTTGCGTTCCACGATCCCCGGCACCCCCACCGCTACGCCCAGCACATCATATCCGGCGGCCCGTCCTTTAGCTACCGCCTGGTGCAGCAGAGTCATCACCTGGCACAGCAGGATCGGCTGGTCGGTGTCTGGCGAGGTGCGCTCGTGGATCTGCCAGATCGTATCGGGGGCAAAATCGGTCACCAGCACCTCGATGAAATCCACGCCGATCTCGCAACTGACGATGCAACCGGCCTGCGGGTTCAGGGTGAGCAAGGTGCTGGGCCGTCCGGTTCCAGAGGAGCGGACCCCCAATTCCTGCACGAATTGCTGCTCCAGTAGCTCCGCAACCAGATCCGACACGGTGGATTTATAGAGGCCGGTAACCTGGGCAAGAGTCGCCCGCGCCATCGGTCCCCGCTGGCGTAAGAGGTGCAGCACGAGCGACAGGTTGATCCGGCGCACCAGGGCCTGGTCGGCTGTATGGAAACGTTCTCGCTTTGGCATTGCTTGATCATGTTGTTGGTTAACGATGAATTAGTTCGTTGTGGCAACCAACTAAAAGATAGCACAGCGCACGCGGGTTGTCAAGCGTCCCAACTGACATCCGTTCATAACTCCGCGCCAGGCACGCGACAGCTCTAAACTGGCTCGCCTTTGTTCGGCTGATTCGTGCCTACACCTTGAGGCTACTACAATCGATAGGACATTTATGAACGGATGTCAGTGGCTCTCCCGCTCTTTTGGTGCAACAAGCCGCCCGAGTGGGCTGTTCCGTCAGGCCGCCAGCAACACCCGTTTCCGCAGTAAATCGAAATTGGCGCGCCCGTACATACTTCTTTTCAAATATTTAAGCCGATTGTTGTTGCCTTCCGTCGGGCCGTTACTCCAGGGCAAACTCAGCCCCGCCCGCACCGCCGCCTCATCCCGCTGTAGCCCCTTCACAAATGTCTGGAACTCTTCTAACCCGCTGGCTTCTGCCTTTGCCAGCCAACTCGTCAACCCGCCTTCTTGACGCGTGCGCACCATTACTGCAAACCCCGCTGTCAGTTCGCAGGCCTGTGCGATCACCTCGCCGGCTTCGCCCAGCCGTGCGACTGTTAGCGCTTGCTCCGCAGTTCGCTCCTCAGGCCGCCGCATGACGCTGAATACCAGATCGCGAATCGAATAACGTCGCGTTGCTTGCGCCACCGCTGCTTGCACCGGGTCGGCGGCGCGACGTAGGCCTACGAACCATTTGCGCACCAGCGAACTGCTACCTTTGTAGCCATGCTGGATCAACTCACGATACAGTAGGCTGCTATTAAGACAGCCCTGCTGGTAGCGCTCCAGCAGGTAAGGCTTATAGGCGTCGAGTTGGCTGCCGAGGGGGCGGCCACGACCCTTAGCGCCAGGATGGCTCGGATAGGCGTCCGTGCGTAGCCAATGCCGCACCGTCTTCGCATCGACGTCTACTTGTTGGGCGATTGCCCGTTTGCTCAAACCCAGTTTGGCCAGGCGATGTACCTCGTCATAACGCGCTTGCCGCTGGGCCCGTCGTTCGGATCGCAGGGCCGCGCTGCTGCCTACAGCTTGCTTGTTTTCAGTCTTCGCCAGGCTTGCCGGTACTGCCTGCTGCTCAGTTAGCTCTGTATTCGTCAGCTCCGTCGCCGTGGTCAATACAGCAGCTGCGCGAGCCCGCGCAGCTTCCAGTAAGCGCGTGTGACGCTCGAAGACATGCTGCAACACCTCGCTTAGATCCTGGTCGGGTAGGCCGCAGGCGAGGTGCCGCTTACACGGCCCTTTTCCCACGGCCCCCCACCAAACCGGACGTGAACGTTTCCGTTCATCCGGCTTTCCAGTGCCTGTTCTTCGCTCGTTGGCGACCATCTGCTCGACCCGCGTGGATGTCCTGATGGCAACGCTCGCAGACCACGAGCGTTTTTCGTCTGCGCGCCGCCATCTTTTCTCTCCACGCGGGCACGGGTCCCCGGCCCTTTTGCTGGAGGTCTTTGAGATGGCGGATGTGGTGTACCGCGATGTTCTCCGTTGAACCGCACATCTCGCAAACCTGCGCCAAGAGTCGCGTGACCAGTTCGGTTCGAGCGTTCCATACTGGTTTTGGTTTGTCGTCGAGGTCTGCTTCTCGCTGTCGCTTGAGGCTAATTCCACCCCACTGTGCTACTAGCGGCGGTTTTCCTTCCCGCGCCACCTTGACTGCCAACCCCTTGTAGCGTCCCTCCGGCGTTTCGAGTACGGCTTTGTAGCGTTTGTAGACCTTTCGGACGCTGATGCGATACTTCATGGCTAGGGTCTTGGTCAGGGATTGCTCCATCACCCATTTGAGTTTGGTGAACTGGGGCGCCAGGTTGTAGGCCAGCCGATAGTACGCCACGATACCCCGGAACTCCTGTTGGTATTGCGCGATGATGCTGAAGTCGGTGTCAAACATGCACTCTACCCGAGGTGCTGGTTTACCGTGGCGTATGTAAAGGCGGCATTTGTCGCGGGCAACAGCCACGGGCACCTTCAGGCCGATGCTGCCGTTGGCAGAGCGTCGGCCTGTCTGGTCACAGAGATGGTCCTCGTGGATTACCTCTATTTCGTAACCGAGGAACCGCGCTGCTTGCGTTCGTGCATGCGTAATCAGTGTCTTGCTCTCCGAGAGTTCCAGTTTCAACTCATCACGCAGGAACATCCGCAGTTGGTGCTTGATTGCTTCGGCTTCTTCCCGTGGGCCGCAGAATCCGAGCAGTATATCGTCGGCATACCTCAAGTAGCGTAGCCGCCTGTAATCCGGGTCTTGCGGGTCGATTGAGGGAAGGGTACGACGTAGCTTGCGCATCGCCGCTGCTTCTTTGTTCCGACCGCGCTTCGCCAGATAGTTGGCCCGATGCCTGAGCTTTTCGTATACCGGGTTAAACTTGCGTCGAGTTCCACGGTTATAGACTGGCAACAGTTCTGTTTCGACGTACTTGTCCAGCTTCGCAAGGTAGAGGTTACTGAGGATTGGGCTTAGGCCGCTGCCTTGTGGTGCACCACTCAGCGTCGCGTGGTATTTCCAGTTCTCCAGATATCCGGCCTTGAGTAGCTCATCGACCAGGTGCAAGAAGCGCCCATCTTGGATGTGTTCGCCCAATATGGAAACCAGGACCGTGTGGTCCAGGGAATCGTAACATCGGGCGATGTCTCCTTCGATGAACCAAGCTGTGCCCCCCCAGTTATGGTAGATTTCCCGTAAGGCGGTGTGGCAACCCCGTTGGGGCCGGAAGCCGTGCGAATGCGCACTGAACGTTGGCTCGAAGTAAGCTTCCAACAAGAGGCGCATGACCTCTTGAAGGAGTTTGTCGGACCAGCAAGGCAGGCCGAGCGGACGAAGTTTGGTGGAGTGTTGCTTCTTGATGTAAACTCGCCGCACCGGTTGCCAGCGATAGCGTTCTTGCCTTAGTTTGGCAATAATGCTGTCGATTTTGTTCAGGGTCATGTCGTCCACGGTTTCCGGCGTGCTGCCGGGGGTCATGGCTCCGTGATTGCGATAGATGCGACCATAAGCAAGTAGGTACAGTTCACGGTTGAACAAGAGCCGATAGAATCGTTGCAGGGGCAGACCTCGTTCGCCCCGTTGACGAAGTACATTCAGGATAGTGTCGGCTGTTCGCATCACGCGTACCTTAACCTCGTGAATGTAAGAGACACCTGTCGCCCTTCGCCATGTACCGGGCTTTCTCCGGCTCGGACTACTACGGCGACTCCGTGGCCCTGGCCCTCGCGGGCGGTAGGCCATCCCGCTTTCCCACAGCATTCGACGTTATCAGCGTGACGTAGGTACTCCGTTCGGAGCCTTGAATGACCTCGTTGGTCATCGTCTGCCGATGCAAGGGTTGAGGCGCTATGCTCCGCGGCGCCCGATATCGGCAGCTCTGCTATAGACGTTGTGGTCAGAGGATGTTCCATTACATCACTGGCTCTTGGAGTTCGGGCAGTCTAGCTCTCACCATATCACGCGGGCTTCGCAGAACCGACACCTAAACGTCTTCGATGCCGTTCCACTTTCATACGACATGCTACTGTCCCCTTGGGCTTTCGCCGCCAGGTAAGTCGTTATCCCAAAGGTCTCCCTTGTAACCTTTCCCGTCTCAGACGGGGATCGAATGCCGGGTGAAACGGCGCACGACCAAGTGAAATCGGTCAGCGACCTGAATGGCTTGCGGCGCACCATCACGGGCTGCGGCGGCGAAGGATCCCGAACGGTCACGACTGATGACCTCGATTTCGGGGTGCTGTTTCAGCCAGGCGGTAACAGTAGCGCGGGCATCGTCGGGCAGCAGATCAACGACACGATGGGTTTCCAGGTCGACGATGATGGCGCCATATTGGCGCTGCTTGCGCAAAGCCCACTCATCGAGCCCAACAGCGTGTGCGGCTGGCGGGTCCGGCAGCGTAGCCCCACGGATCAGCCGCAGGAAGGTATCGGGACTGGCGACCAAACCGATATGGTGGCTGAGACGCGCACTACCCTCGCCACCTGCGGTGAGGGCGAGTTGGCGCATCGCCTGCTCCATCCGCGCAGTACGGCGGGCGAATGGCCGGACCAGGTCCGGCAGCCGCTCGGTGAAGATCTGCTGTGGGCAATCAGACGCACGACAGCGGAACTTCCGCACACTCAAACGGACTTGGACGGAACGGGTAGCCCAGGGCAGATCACGCAATTGGCGGACGTAGTGACCGCGGATCTGCTGCGAAGGTTGCCCGCACCGTGGACAAGTAGCTTGTGCGGCGAGGGAACTAACAGCGCAGACGATGTTGTCCTCAACAGTTTGAATTGTGGCCAGCAGAAAACGTGATATATCGGGAAATAAGAGATCAGCAAACATGGTTCTTTGGTACCTTGATATCGTTATTGTCAATCTCCTATTATACCGAATTCTCGGGCGGACTTGTTGCACCAAAAGAGCGGGAGAGCCATGTCAGTCCCAATTTTTGAGAGCTTATCACAAACTCCTGTGCCGTCTGTTGGGTATGGCTCTGCCCATTGAGGGTCGGGCTGCCCCAACATCGGGGTCGCCCGACCCTCAATGGGCAGAGCCATATCCTACAAGGAGGCGAAATAGGTATGACTGGATCTCAGATCACTATAATCAGCATGATCGGGGCGTTGCGGAGGGCAGCGCGGCCAGGGCGTTGATGGGCAAGATCGGGAGGCTTGGCGTGGGGTGGAAAGGATCGGGCCAACGGGCAACACGTCCCTGATCGCTACACGCCTGCGGCGCTGGTCCCGCCAGCGATTGGTGCGCCCCGCCCCGCCCCGCAGGGAGCAATCATCGCTCCCTGTGGGCAATCACCAAGGCACGACCTCGCCTATCCCCAGGTGCAAGGTGGCCCGGCATCCGCGCCACAACGGATGCTATGATCATGTACGTTAGCGGTTACAGGCAACCCTTTTGCCATCATCGTATGGATCTATAACGGCTGGGACCCCACTCCGTTCTTGTTCAAGATCGAGGCGGGCACGCGCCACCCGTCGAGCCAGGTGGCGCGGTTGCTGGCCGAAGCACTGGGCGTGCCCGCCGCCGAGCATCCAGCCTTTGTTGAATTCGCCAGGGCGGCGCGCGCCCCGCCGCCCCTGGTCCCGCTCGCCCCATCCGGCCCGACTCCGTGGCAGACGCTCCAGCACCGGACGGGCACCCTGCCCACCCCGGCGACCTCGTTTGTGGGGCGGGCAGATGGCGAAGATCGATGCCACCGTAGCGGGCTACACCGATACTATCCCCTCGACCCAGCAGACGTTCGCCGATGTGGCCCCCGGCAGCACCTTCTGGCTCTACACCGAACAGATCGCGCAGCACGGGATCATCGCGGGCTATGCTTGCGGCGGGCCGGGCGAACCCTGCCCCGGCACCTACTTCCGCCCCGGCAACAACGTCACCCGCGGCCAGACGGCCAAGATCGTGACGAACACCTTCTTCCCCAATTGCGGCCCCTGAGCGAGTAAGGAAACAATAGGAATACGCAAAAACGGCACGCCGCAGGACGTGCCGTTTGTGCGTGGTCTGCCATCTCCTACCCCCGTCCGGGCCGAGACGATCGGCAGTTGCGAAAGAGCTAACGGGTGCAGACCCGCCACCGACGTGGATAGGGACCGCACCTGTTAGCTCTTTCGGATCGGCGGCGGCACTGGTGATCCGCAGAAAGCGATTGGTTTTCTGCGGATCACCGTTGCTTAGCGCACGCGCCGCCGTAGGCCCAGGCCGGTGAGCAGCAGCGCCAGAACGGCACCGAGCACCAGCCAGAGCGCAGACGCGTCCGGGGCCTGGCCCGAGCGGGGCATCCCGACCGGGGCACTGATGAGGACATCGGTGTCGGAGGCTGGGAGGGTGAACTCGGCGTAGCCGCCGGGCACCGGGGTGCCGGACCCGGCGCTGGGGCCGCTCACGTTACCAGTGCCCGGCTCAGTACACGCGCCGGGCTGACCGGGGTTGCCCGAACCAGGGGTCTGGGCAGGCTGACCGGGGTTGCCGGGGTTGCCGGGTGTTTGGTTGCAGGGCACGCCTGCCGGGCCGCTGGGCGGCGCGACAATAGCGTGCGGGTCGCTTGTACCGCGCAGAATGACAACATTGTGCAGCGCGGCGGGGGCGTCGGCACGCACGCGGACGACTACCTGCACATGGCCTTCCTGGCCGGGCAGCAAGGGGTTGGGGCGATCGAGGGTGAAACGCACGCTCCGGGGCGCTACGAAGGCGCAACTTCCGCCCGCAGGCGTGACCAGCGTACAGCTCTGGTAGTCCAGACCCGGCGGCAGCTCATCACTCAAGGTGATGTTGTAGAGCGAGGTTGCCCCCGCGTTGCGGAAGCTGATGTCATAGGTTAGCACATCGCCCGGCTGGACGACCGTGCGCCCGTCATCTTTCAGCAGCACGATCAGCGGCGTCGCCGTCGAGGTGGGGGTGAGGCCCGGCGTGGGCGGGGTCAGTGTGGCCCCCGGCGTGTTGATCAGCGGAACGGTCGGTTGAATCGGCGGCTCCGGCATCAGTGTCGGGGTGTCGGTCGGGGTGTCGGTCGGCTGACCCGGCGGCTCCGGCCTGACAGTCGGGGTGTCGGTCGGCTGACCCGGCACCGGGGCCGGGGTGTCGGTCGGCGGCTCCGGCCTGACGGTCGGGGTGTCGGTCGGCACCCGGGTCGGTGCCGCCGCGCAGCCGCTGAGGCGCACGGTATAGGTTGCGCAACCGCTGCCTGGCACGGACTCGTGGACGACGACGATCATCGTCTGCCCAGCAGGCACCGCCACCGAGTAGCTCAGGGTGCTCCCGGCCACGCCGGACGAACCCAGGAAGTTGGCGGCGGGATTGCCGGGGTTGTAGCTGCCCAGGTATGCCGCGCTGTAGAGGGCGGACGTGCCGCCACAGGTGGCATCGACCTGCACGGTCAGGCAAACTGCATTGGCGCTCGTGTTGGTGTAGCTGTAGGTGCGATAGGGGACGTTGCCCGCCGCAGTCGGCCCGGCGGCTTGGGGCACGGCGCAATTGCTCGGCAGGCCGCCTGGCGTCAGGTG
>JBBSAN010000216.1:0-9513 GCA_038252265.1 Chloroflexia bacterium | reverse complement strand
CACTGTCTCGCCGAGATCCTCATACTCTTCGGGGAAGATGTTGGTACTGCCGGTATCCCCCTCACAGCAGCCTCCACAGTAGGGGCACACGATCTGGACATAAGAGGATCGGTGGATTTTACCACGTTTTGGTTGAGTTTGGGGCATGGAAAGGGTCTCCCGTGAGGTTTAGCAGATTGAGGAGGGTCATTCGTCAGTCGGTGCCTCCGGACGTGGCCCATAGACGCATGTTGGGCATAGGTAGACACGGCTGGGCTGTCCAGGCAGCGTGGGCCAGGTTTTAACCCAGTCCATATGCTGAATGCGCTCCAAGAACACGCCAAGCGAAATGTTCTCTTCTTCTTCGTACCGGGTGCCACAATGGGCACAGGTTACGGCATGAAACCACCTCTTAGGTTGGCACGCACGTTCAATCGGCGGATCAGGTGGGATCTCCCCCAAAAGAGTGGGAAGAAGCGCTTGATCCGTTGCCGCCTGTTCAGGGGTACGAGAGGGACGAGCGGGAGTTAAGAGGTGCTCGGCACAGTATTCGTAATCCGGGTGCGTCATGTTGGGACAGCGGGGGTATGCACAGAGGACTTCTTCTTCGCTGTCGGTGAGGAAGTCCTCCACGTTAGCGCGTTCTTCTATCTCCTCTATGGTATACAACAGGTTATCGGGGGGGACTATGGTAGCCATCGGAGCAATTCCTTGCTATAACAACACGATTTGCCGATTGTTGACACTTTGATTATAGCACGGATGAGGAGTCACGTCAACCCTTTTTGCCGATTATTGTGCCTTTTTTACAAGGAGGTTTCAACACACTTTGCCGGATAGCCCATTTTTCGACAAGGATCCTGGCGCGGGGGGCACTGCGGGGTGCGCACCTTCTTCACGATGACTGCGGATCGGCTCACGTTGGCTCATTGGTTGCGCGCGCTGGCGGTCGAGCAACCTGCCCTGCTCCTTTCCTGCTGAGCACCCCAGTTGGAGATGCTTATAGTGAGAAGCTACGATCCCCGGTGATACGACAGCGAGAGGAGTGACTGCTCTACAGCCCCGCAAGGGGCGTAGCATCTAGGGATTGGATACCCAGGCTCGCCAGCCCGCGAGCCAATATCATCAAGGCAGCGGCTATATCACGATGACACTCCAAGCCACAATCGCATTTGTGCCAGCGTTCCGCAAGCTCTTTCTTGCGGATCGTGCCGCATTGGGGGCAAGTCTGGCTCGTACCTCGGGGGTCCACTTCGATCAGCCGCGCCCCAGCCCATTCTGCCTTGTAGCGCAACATCGCGATGAAGCTTGCCCAACCGGCATCGTTCACCGACTTGGCGAGCATCCCACCCGCCAGCCCTTTGATGTTCAAGTCCTCTACTGCAATCAGCCGGTAGCTATCCACCAACCGCCGCGAAAGCTTGTGCAGAAAGTCCGCGCGTTGGCGGCGTACCTGGCGATGGGCGTTCTGTACTCGCCGCCGCAGTTTCTTGCGCTTGGGGTCTTGCCGCGTCGTACGCGAAAGCCGTCGCTGTACGTTGGCGAGATGCTTTTCGCCGCAGCGAGTGTAGCGTGGGTTGGCGACCTGCTCGCCGTTCGACAGGTTGGCAAAATGCTCCAATCCCAGGTCAATGCCGACCACGCCCCCGTCGTGTGCGGGTGGCTCGACTTCAATCGCTACAGCGAAGCAGACGTACCAGCACGGCCCGTCGCGCTTGATTGTGACCGTCTTGACCTTACCGCAAATGGGACGATGCAG
The DNA here is from genome assembly GCA_038252265.1 of Chloroflexia bacterium. Classification (GTDB taxonomy): domain Bacteria; phylum Chloroflexota; class Chloroflexia; order QHBQ01; family JAICKM01; genus JBBSAN01. The sequence goes on along the minus strand of JBBSAN010000216.1, from coordinate 7,775 downwards.
CTTGACGCGCAGCGTGCCCAGCTTGGAGAGGGTCAGCCGTTCACCCAGCAACGACCAACCCAGTTGCGGGTAGGTGCAGCTGTCATAGCGGTCCCGGCCTTGAAAGCGGGGATAGCCCGGCGCGATCCCGGCCTTAACCCGGCGAAAGAATGCCTGAAACGCCTTGTCTACACGATGCAGCACATCTTGCAGGACCTGGCTGTAGACGCCGTTAAGGTCGGGGCGTTCCCGTTTGCACTCCGGCAACTCCGCCGATTGGTGGGCGAACGTCAAGGACTGGCCCGCCATGCGGTAGGCGTCCCTTCTCTCCTGAAGGGCAGCGTTGTACAACTCACGGCACAAGTCCAGGGTTGCCCCAAGCAGCTTGCATTGGGCGCGGGTTGGAAACAGCCTGTACTTATAGGTCTTGAGCACCTGCATCTAGCGGCCCTTCTGTGCGACGATGTACTGCTCAATCGTTGCCGCTGCTATATTATCGGCTGTCGAGGCGAAGTAGGAGCTGGTCCACAAACTCGGCAGTTTCAACAGCTCCGGGTAACTCGCGCGCAAATCGTGGGACGTACGTCCTTTGACCACGTTAATCACATCGGCGGCGCTGTCAGTGGGGCGTACGCGCACGAACAGATGAACATGGTCCGCCTGGATAGCGAGTTGCAAGACTATCCAGTCCCGCGCCGCGCAAACCTCGCGGATGATGCGCGCGCACTCGATGGCTACGGTACCAACCAACACCTTTTTCCGGCGCTTGGGGCACCAGATCAGGTGGTAGACAATCAGATGCGTTCTGTGCTCGTGGTAGGCGTATTCCATGCTCTATTTTAACACAGATATGTAGATTTAGCAAGTCTATCAACAAATTGGTGTGACCTGCTGGACCTTCATCTACAGCCAGCTTGTGCGGCGTAGCTTTCGGCCCGCGAGAGGAGTAAATAGCATGGTCAAGCGTGTGTTCCCCCCGATCATCCCGGCAGCAAGCCGCGTCCTCCACTATCCCCCACGCTTCGATGATCCGGCCCCGGATCAAACCAACGCGCTCACATTGACCTGGGAAGCAGCCGGCGCACATCTGCGGTTGCTGGCACGGGTGGCTGCCCCGCTAGACCGGGTCATCGACCTCGGTATCTATGCTACCACGATCCGAAGCCGCACGGCGGGGATGTTGCGAAGTTGCTGTCGAGAAGGGCGGCGGCCGCCCTATGACTGGATTCGCCCCTGGACCTACCTGGCCCGGGTGATACCCCTCCGCCCCCATCTGCATAGTCCGGGGGTCCTGTGTTTCCTCCAGCCGGACGGATGGGTCAATCTACTGGCCGAGCGTTGGCCAGGCCGGGAAACCACCGGGCAGGCATTGGGGCGCTATCCGCTGTGGGAGGTGCTGCACTGGCTCAATAGTCCACCGGTGCCCTCCCCTCCGGACGAGGAGACAAATTCAGTCCTGCCCATTCCCCTTGAAGGCGAGATCACCGCCGTGGTCGCCTGGTGGACCAAACAACTACACGCGTCGAACGACCAGGAGATCAAGCGGAGACGGTTGACGTCTCCCCAGATCCGCCGTTTCGCCCAAGCCTTCGCCGCTGAACTGCACGCCCACTTGATCTACGTTGGATGGGATGCAAATCAGCCCGATTGGCGGGCCGAAGAGCGAGCGCTAGGAACCCATGATCAACCTGATCCAATTCTAACCCGCACGGCCTTCGCCGCTGGACTGTGGGATACGTTGGTCCCCCACTGGAGCAAATATCCGCCGAAGGTGCGCATCTGGATCAATCCCGGTCAGGTGCAACTCGTCCAAGAGACCCAACCGCTACAGTTTCTATGGCCAATGCCTGTAGCAACCGAGACCATGACCGTTATACCATCGGGCAATTACTAGCACGCTGAGGTTCTATAAGTGCACAGCAAACGACTGCCGACGATGCTATCGTCGGCAAAACCATGTGATCCCGCTTGTTTGATATTATGTCAACTTAAATAATCATAGTATCTCTATGCTAATTTTAATCTCCTTTCACAGAGAAACGATGATTTATGTAAACTTCAATAGTGTACCAATAACGGTTATTTAAATTATCTGCTTTGATACTTTAAATATTCTTTCGCGGCGAAACTCGATGGGGTCTCCATCGAGCCGCTCCCCTTCAAAGGAAGCGATAGTGCACGAGGCAGCCTGCGGAACTGGACAACTAAAGGAGAGGTCGGTATGATCGAGTATGTAGCATCCATGTACGCATTGCCCACCCTCATACCACTACTCGACCGGGCCGTCCTTTAGGACCGGCAACGCAGTCGGTAGACCTCACTATAGAAGCAGTTATAGACTGGCCAGATGTGACGCGGATCACCCAGTCAGTCCAAAGGAGATACGTTTCGGTGGAAGTCACTTTTCTCGGTGGGGCCAGTGGCATCGGGGCCAGTTGCCTGGCGCTGCAGGTGGGAGGTCAGTGGATCGTGATCGACGCGGGCGTCCGCTTGAACACTCAAGCAGATCGACTGCCGGATCTCTCCTTTTTGGAGGGCAAGACGATCGCCGCGATCCTGGTAACCCATGCTCATGCCGACCACATCGGGGCGCTGCCGTTGGTGCATCAACTCGCGCCGCACGCCCCTATCTATACCTCTTCCGCGACCCAGCGCCTGATCGAAGTCATGCTGGCCGACTCCCTCCGGGTAATGGACCGCCGAGCGACCGACGAGTTGGAGATTCCGCTCTTCACCCTACCGCTGGTCGAACGGACGATCCAGCAACTCCGATCCCTTCCTGTTCCAGGTCGTATTACCTTACCCGAGGTGCCCGACCTGCTACTGGTAACCGCCCCGGCAGGCCATGTTGCCGGGGCCATCAGCCTGGGGTTCGACCACCCCGAAGGACGACTGGTGATTAGCGGCGACTTAAGCATCACGCCGCAACGCACGGTCAGTCCTGCACGGCTGCCCGCCTTGCCGCGTCCCGATCTGGTAATCTTGGAGAGCACGTACGGGGCACGGGCCCATCCTAACCGGCAGGCCGAAGAAGCCCGGTTGATCCAAACAGTGGCTGAGCGCTTACAGCAGGGGCATGTCCTCATACCAGCCTTTGCTCTAGGACGTGCCCAGGAAATAATCTTGATTTTGGCGGCCGCACAGGCCCGGGGGATCATTCCCCCGTTCCCCATCTATATCGATGGGTTAGTACGTACGATCTGTCACACCTATAGCAGTCTGCCCGAGGCGCTAACCCCGACCCTGGCGCGGATGATCCGCCAGGGACGCAATCCCTTCTTCGAGGGATCGGTCCAGGCGATCACGAAGCCGTCCGCTCGGACCCACGTGTTGGCGGGCCCGCCGGCGTGTCTGATCAGCAGCAGTGGCATGCTCACTGGTGGACCGAGTGCCTTTTACGCTGCGGCCCTGGCCGGCCGCCTGGAGGCAACAATCCTCATCACCGGCTACCAGGACGAGGAATCCCCAGGCGGGCGCCTCCTCGCCGCAGCTAATGGCACCGCCCGAGACATTGAGGTGGGGGGACAACAGGTCACGGTGACATGCCAGATCGGGCAATACGCGTTGAGCGCCCATGCCGATGGGGGAGAACTGGCAGGCTGGGCTGCTGCGTTACATCCCCGGATGATCGCGCTGGTGCATGGCGATGCCAGCAGTCGGGCCGCCCTAGGCGAGCGTCTGGCAATGATCAGCCCGGTGGTCCGGCCTCAGGACGGCGAGACCTTGACCGTATCCGCCGTCCGCCGGCGCGGACGGCGCCTCACGGCCACCCCTCTATCACCGACCGAACCCGCCCCGACAACAGGCATCGGAGCCGGGGCCATCCTCGATCTGGTTGGGCTTAGCCGACTCTGGCAGGCGCTGATCGCCGATGGGCCGCCGCCCGCTCGCCGCCGGTTCAGCGTTACCGAACTGGCCCACCTCTGGTATGGCGCGGCGATCCCACCAGAAGCCCTTACGCACCTTCGAGAGCTGCTGGCGAGTGTCCAGCCGTTCTTCGCGGCCATCCCGGAGGTAGCCGATCTCTACCGCCTGCGCCAACGCCGCCGCGCCGCGACCCGCCCCCCACGGCCGGACACAACCCGGATTCTCGCGATGGTGGATCGCCGTCTCGGTGACCTACCGGAGTTGTACCATCGCGGCATCAATCCGGCTACTGGAGCGGTGACCTTATCCTTCGCCTTTCCGAGCATCGCCCAACAGCGCTATGCAGAGCGCCTGACCCACCTCGCCGCTGAGACGGGCGTGCCGATTCTGCTCACACCGCACCCACACCAGGAGTGTTTAGTGGTAGCGGCGCGCGGTGTGCTACCGGCAGAGCTGCCGGTTCTACCAAATCCTGCGATCTACCACGATCAGCAGCTGGTCCGGATCCGGTGCGCGGCCCCACTCGTGGATCCCGCCACGCTGGCGGCCGCACAGACGGCATTTACTACGCAAACCGGCTGGCGGCTGGAGATCCAGGTGGTGACCCAACAGGATCCCCCGCTGTCCCGTAACCCCCCCGATGGAGCCTCGGACGACCAATGGGAATTGAACCGCGCGAGCGCGGTGGCGTTGCAGCGCTTCGAGAGCGCAGGGTGCTATCGCGTCAGCGCAGACCAGGAACGCAAGCGCTTGCTGCTGCGCTTCCACTTTCCCGACGTGGCCGCTGTGCAACACCGCGCACAGTTGCTAGAACTTGCTGAACAGACCGGATGGCAGGTAGCAGTATATCCCCAGGCGCATCAAGCCGCCCTCGAAGCAGCGGTCCAGGCCGCCCTGCCCCTGGGCCTAGGAGTCGGCCATCCCTCGCTCCAGGCCGCTACCCGCACCGCGACGGTCACATACACCGGGGTGCTCTCAGCCGAACAAATCGCCGCCGCACAACACGTCTTTCTTGTTCAGACCGGCTGGTGTTTGCATATTCGACTGGAGGTGGGCACCCTGGCCCCTAGTTGAATGCGCCTATTGTTTCCCAGCCCAACACCCTGATAAGGCTCCGCTATGCTGACTCCCCCTTCCTCCCACTGCCCCACCGCGCGGCCCTGCTACCTACTAATCATGGCGTGCTCGCAGCGGAAGCGGTTTGACGCGACGCCTGTACCCGCGCTCAGGCGGTATGATGGTCCCGCGTTTCAAGTGTTACGCAAATGGCAGCGTACCCAGGTGGGGACTGCACCGCTGACGATCCTCATCCTCTCGGCAGAATTCGGCTTAATCACGAGCGAGGAGCTCCTTCCCTGGTATGAACACCGTCTCACCCCCACCGAAGCGGCCAATCCCAACTGGCAGGCTACCCTGGCGCATCAACTACATCCCCACTTCACCCCTCCGCCAATGGCTGTCTTCCTGTTCCTTGGGAACACGTACTGGCAAGCGCTCGCCCAGACGTCGCTGGCACTGGACCCCCCCTGTCCGGTTATCCGTCCCCCGGGCGGGATCGGTCAAAAATTGGCAGCGCTGCACCACTGGCTAGCACAGCTTCCTACAATGACAGAAGGCCAGGTATAAGCCTACCTGGCCGGTAGGCTTCGTGCGGATAGACAGCGACTTGGGGGATCCTCTGCGCTGGGCTATACTGAATCATGGCCATTGCTTGATCAATCCAGAGGAGAATTAAACCCCATGAGCATCCTACGCGTGTGTTTCGGTCTGCTGGTGCTATTGGCCCTAAGCCTTTGCAGCACCAGTTGCACCAATGAGCCAGCCAGCCCCCTGCCACCGTCTTCGGTAATCAGCCCTACAGCCCCACCCGGTGTCCCTAGTCCAGCGGATGAGGACGCCGCGATCAAGCAGGTGGTCCAGACATGGTTGGACACTCCCACCAATATCGCCGACCCCCAGCAGAACCTGAGGCTGACGGTCGGGCCGCAGGGCGGCGACGAGGTGCAGGTTGTGGTGGAGCTACAACTCCGTCGGCCAGCGACCGCACCATGGGCAGAGTACATGGCCCAGTTTACCCTCCACCGGGTGGGGAAAACCTGGCAGGTCTTTACGCATGCCCCTTTCATAGCAGTGGCAGCGGTGGCCACTGCCGCCGTAACGACCGCCACGGCGGTGGCGGCAGGCGCCCAGCAGGCCGCGCTGTATAGTGTCCAACTCACCGGTCCCCAGGACGGTTGGGCAGTCGGGGATCAGGGTACGTTGCAACACCTCGAAGCGGGCGGGTGGCAGGCCCAACAAGGCCCGACCGCCTGGCCCCTGTACAAGGTCCAGCTGATCAGCGCGGAGGAGGGCTGGGCGGTGGGCAATCAGGGGACCCTGCTCCGCCTCCACCAGGGGCAGTGGGCAAGCGTCATCGGGCTGACCACACAGACCTTGCACGGGCTAGCACTGGTCAGTGCGGAGGAAGGCTGGGCGGTCGGCAACCAGGGCACCCTGCTCCACCTCCACCAGGGGCAGTGGGCAATAGTGTCCAACGTACCGACCACCCAGAATTTGACAGGGGTCGCGTTTGCAACGTCCGAAGAGGGCTGGGCGGTCGGTGAGCGGGGAACACTGTTGCACTACCACGGTGGGCAATGGGACGCTGTCCCGTCCGGCACAACGAACAATCTAGCCGACGTGGCCCTGAGCGGCCCGGATACCGGCTGGGCCGTAGGCACCTTTGGGACGCTACTCCAGTTGCAGCAGGGAACCTGGAGTATGATTTCCCTACCCGCTGATCTCCGCGCCAGTGCCCTGACCAGCGTGAGCCTGGTCGGTTCGGACGAAGGCTGGATCCTGACCACCGCCGGACCGTTCCTGCATTTGCAGGCGCACACCTGGCAGGGGATCCCTCGTCCGGTACCCGGGGTGCTGTATAGCGCGAGCTTTGTCACACCCGACGAGGGTTGGGCCGTAGGCCCCCAGGGTATCCGACTCCATTACCAGAACGGGGCCTGGCAGTCTAGCTCCCCCTGAGGCCAGGCAGCATCCCGAAGTACGACACGCCTGGCAGAACAAATACACCACGCGGCGGAGGTCTCCGCCGCGTGGTGTATTAAGTAATAGAAAGAGAAAAGGCTGCGCATGGCCTGCAGAATCGAGCAACAAAACACCATACGCAACAGTGGCAACTTGACAAGCGCAAAGTTTGCCCGCTACACTGTTACTGTACCTAAAACGGTACGCAGCGTACCGTTAAATCGGTGAACTGGTGCGTGGCTGATGCTATCGAAAACCAGTGAGGAGGAACCGCACCAGGCCCGAAGGCCGGAACAATTCCAACTTCATAGATCGAAAGCTCTGGCAGGTGCGCTAACACCCACCAGAGCCGCCGCTCACCACGGTCGAGCTTGATGGGGCCAGCCTGTGGTGAGTGCATTTATCCTACCATATTTCGTATTGGTCTGCACGCGCGCGCCCGTCCCATCCGGGGGGCGCGCGCGTGCATTCATTTTATCCGGCTGCAGGCTACTGCCGGGAAGAATAGGTGCCGCCAATGAATGTAACGCAGAATCTCACAACACGCCCCAACGAAGCAACCCTCCTCTGGATCGTGCAAACGGTGGTGGCCGTGCCAGAACTATTACGCTATCCACCGCGCTCCCCAGTAGCGGGACCCCCCCCGCCCCGGCCACGGGGTATCTGGCCGGGGCGGGGGGTGATCAGCAGCGCGCTGGTGCTGGTGATCAGCATGCTGATCGGGGGGCTACTCGTGCACCAGCAGCTTCCCACAGGAGATGAGCAGGCGCTCCTGATCGTGCTACCTCCCTTGACGGCGACTCCCTCGCTGCCAACCCCTTCACCCGCCGGTGACACTCCGACGCCGCCAGCGCCCTCGGCGGTTCCCCCCGAGTATCAGACACACATTACCGTCTTGGCCGGAGAAT
>JBBSAN010000215.1:0-9547 GCA_038252265.1 Chloroflexia bacterium | reverse complement strand
GCATCACGCATCACGCATCACGCATCACGCATCACGCATCACGCATCACGCATCACACAAATGAGGAGGATCGGGTGCAAATAGCCAACCATACATTCCTGGTCACCGGCGGGGGGTCGGGGCTGGGGGCAGCCTGTGTTCAGGCGCTGAACAGGGCAGGCGGGCAGGTGGTCATCGCGGATGTGAACCCGGCGACGGGGGAGGCCCTGGCGGCGGAACTGGGGGCGCGGGTGCGCTTTGTGCGAACCGACGTGACCGACCCGGCCAGTGTGGAGAACGCGATCCAGGTGGCGCTGACCACGTTCGGCGGACTACAGGGGGTCGTGAACTGCGCGGGCATCGCCATTGCCGAGAAGGTGGTGGGCAAGGACGGGCCGCACCCGCTCGACTCGTTCGCCCGTGTGGTCCGGGTCAACCTGATCGGCACGTTCAACGTGATCCGGCTGGCCGGGGCGGCGATGATGCAGGGCACGCCGACAGAGAGCGGCGAACGCGGGGTGATCGTCAACACCGCCTCGGTCGCCGCGTTCGAGGGCCAGATCGGGCAGGCGGCGTATAGCGCGTCGAAGGGTGGGGTGGCCGCGCTGACCCTGCCGGTGGCCCGCGAGTTCGCCCGCTCTGGCATCCGGGTGATGACCATCGCCCCCGGCATCTTTGACACCCCCATGCTGACCGGGCTGCCCGATGCGGCGCGGGAATCGCTGGGCCAGCAGGTGCCGTTCCCCTCGCGGCTGGGCCGCCCCGCCGAGTACGCCGCGCTCGTCCAGCACATCATCGAGAACGAAATGCTCAACGGCGAAGTCATCCGGCTCGACGGCGCGATCCGCATGGCCCCTAAATAGGCACAGCCCACAGGAGAACGTTTTATGAAACCGGCGGATAAGCAGACGGCAGAAGGCATACTGTTCACCGACGAATACCAACTGACGATGGCGCAGCTCTACTACCGGATGGGGCTGCACGAGCGCCGCGTCCAGTTTGACCACTTCTTCCGCCGTTACCCCGACTACGGCACGCACCAGGCGGGCTATTGCATCAACGCCGGGCTGGAGTGGCTGCTGGACTGGATGGAAGGGGCACACTTCCGCGAGGAAGACCTGGCCTACCTGCGGGGGCAGACCGGGGCGGGCGGCAGCCGCCTATTTGCCGACGATTTCCTGGCCTGGTTGGCGCAGGACGGTCACTTCGGGGCGCTGAACCTGCGGGCCATCCCCGAAGGCCGGGTCGTCCACACCAATGTGCCGCTGACCACCGTGGAAGGTCCGCTGGCGATGGCCCAGATCCTCGAAACGGCGCTGCTCAACCAGTTGAACTACCAGACCTTGATCGCCACCAAGGCGTCGTTGATCCAGGACAACGGGCGGGGCCGCCCGCTGATGGAGTTCGGGGTGCGCCGGGGGCACGGCACCGGGGCCAACGCCGGGGCGCGCGCTGCCTTGATCGGCGGGGCCGATTTCACCTCTAACGTCGGGGTGTCCGAGGTACTGGGCTACCCGCCCAAGGGCACCCAGGCCCACAGCATGATCCAGCTATTCATGGCGCTGGGCGAGGGCGAGTTGGGCGCGTTCCGCGCCTACGCCGATCTCTACCCCGACGATTGCCTCTTGCTGGTGGACACGATCAACACGCTGGAGAGCGGCATCCCCAACGCGATCACGGTGTTCGAGGAGTTGCGCCGCAAGGGACATGAGCCGGTCGGCATCCGGCTCGACTCGGGCGACCTGGCCTACCTCAGCATCCAGGCGGCGCGAATGTTCGACGCGGCAGGCTTCCCTCACACGGCCATCGTGCTGTCCAACGACCTGGACGAACTGATCATCTGGCAGATCCTGACCCAGATCACCGCCGAGTCCGCGCGCTATGGGGTGGAGCCAGACGCGGTGATCAACCGGCTGGTCTACGGCGTGGGCACGCGGCTGATCACCTCGCACGGTGCCCCGGCGCTGGGCGGGGTCTACAAGCTGGTGGCGGTGCAGACCGACGGGGCGTGGGTGCCGATCCTCAAGCTGTCCGAGTCGCCGGAGAAGACGCCCGCGCCCGGTCACAAAGGGGTCTGGCGGATCTACGATGCGCGTGGGCAGGCGACCGCCGACCTGCTCAGCCTGGGCGACGAGGACCCCCGGCAGATGACGCCGCTCCTGTTGCACCACCCCACCGATTACACCCAGCAACGCCTGTTGAGCCAGGCGAACATCACCGACGTTGAGCCGCTCCAGGCGGAGATCGTGCGCGAAGGGCAACGGGTGGGCGCGCCCCAGACGATCGAAGCGATGCGCGCCCGGCGCCATGCCGACCTGGAGCGGCTGGACCCCGGTGTGCGCCGCCTCTTGAATCCCCACATCTACCATGTCTCGCTCACCCAGCGGCTGTGGGAACTGAAGCAACGCCTGATCACCACCGCCCGCGACCAGAGCCGTTAGCCGCGACGCAGCAAAAAGAGACGCCCTCACCATCGGGTGGGGGCGTCTCTTTTCGTGGGCGGCGGGTCGTTAGAAGCCGCGTACTTTGGTGGGCGTCACGCGCAAGGCCAGGCTATATTTGGCGGCGAACGCATCCGGCGTGCCGTAGCGGCGGGCGATGAACTCGCGGTATTTTTCGGTGTAGGCGGGCACCTGGTCGGCGGATGGATCGTCGGGGCTGGGCCGCGCCGAGCCGGTGATGACGACGATATCGCCCCCCTGCCCGTTGCCGTCGAAATGCAGCGCCACCTGGGGGTTGGCCGCGATGTGGGCGACCCGGTGGGCATCGGGCAGGCTGTAGATCAAGAACGTGTCGCCATCCCAGAGGAACCAGACCGGGTTGGGCTGGGGGGTGCCTTCGGCCCCCACGGTCGTCAGCCAGATGACGCGCTCTTCGTGCAAACGGTGGGCGACGCGCTCCCCATAGGGCGTGCTGGGATCGGGTAATGCGGTGCTCATATGGACCTCCTGTGATCGGGTGCGGGCTGTGGGCCGGGCGGCGGGGTAGAGGCCGGGCCGACCCTTGTTGAGATCGCCTGCCTCCGTCGTAGTCTCCCGTAGCGCTCCAACCCCAGTATAGCACAACGAATGCGAGGATTAATCGCATATTGGTAGCGAGCTGAGCAATCCGCAGCAATAGATGGGGGGTACTACAATCGTCAGCACATTGACCCACCTGGGTTTGGTGCTGATAGTGCGAATGCCTGGTTCGGGCAGCTCCAGGCGTCTTCACCACACCAGGGAATACACAAGAGTTCATTGATCAATAGGAGATTAATTATGTTACAGTTTCGTACTAGCCTGAAGCACGTCCTGACGACGACCCTGCTTGGGGTGGCGCTGGCGGCGGTCGTCTTTGGCGGCCCCGTCCACAACACCCTGGCCTCGAGCCACCGGGAGGCCCCCTTGATCAGCAAGGACCCCGTGGCCGATGCGACCGACCTCTATGCGTTCGTCAGCCCGGATCGCACCGATAGCGTCACGTTCATCGCCAACTACATCCCCTTTGAAGTTCCGGCAGCCGGTCCGAACTTCTACCGCTTTGGCGATGATGTCCTCTATGAAATCAACGTGGACAACGTGGGCGACGCCAAGCCGCACATCCGCTATCAGTTCCGCTTCTACACCAAGATCATCAACGGCAACACCTTCCTGTACAACACCGGCACGTTCGGCAAGAACGACGACAGCCAGTTCAACTTCCGCCAGTATTACAGCGTGACCCGCGTGGACGCCAAGGGCACTACGGAACTGGGCAAGGACATTCCGGTCGCTGCCGCGAACGTCGGACCGGCCTCGACGCCTGACTACGACTCCATCACCGCCGATGCGGTGGCGAAGGGGATGCTGTCGAATGGCGTCCACACCTTTGCCGGGCCGCGCGCCGACCCGTTCTTCGCTGACCTCGGCTCGCTGTTCGACCTGCTGACCATCCGCAAGCTGCCCGGCAACATGGGCGGCGGCGTCAACGACCTTGCTAACTTCAACGTGCATAGCATTGTCCTCCAGGTGCCGAAGAGCCAGCTCACTGCTGACGGCTCGGCGGCCACCGACGCGGCGAACACCAACTCGATCATCGGCACCTGGACCACCGCCAGCCGCCACTCGACCACCGTTCTCGACGGCCCGAGCGTGACGACGAGCGGCGACTATGTGCAGATCTCGCGCCTGGGCAACCCGCTGGTCAACGAAGTCATTGTGCCGCTGGCGGCCAAAGACCTCTGGAACAGTTCGCAGCCGATGAGCGACACCCAGTTCCTGGCTGGCGTGACCGACCCGGAGCCGGCCCGCCTGCTCAACCTGCTCTACGGCATTCAGGTGCCGCCGACCCCGCGCAACGACCTGGTGACTGTGTTCCTGACCGGTATCCCCGGCGTGAACAAGCCCGCCAACGTCACTCCTTCCGAGCAACTGCGCCTGAACATGGCAATCCCGGTGACCCCCGCCGACAAGGTTAGCTCCCTCGGCGTGGCCGCGGGCGACGCGGGGGGCTGGCCGAATGGCCGCCGCCTGGGCGACGATGTCATTGACGTGGCCCTCAAGGCCGTCGCCGGTGGCTACGTACTGACCCCCGACACGGCGAGCCTCAGCCCGAACAAGGACCTGGGCGACGGCGTGGACGCTGAAGCCCGCGCTTCGGGCACCGCCTTCCCGTACATGGCGACTCCGTATCGCGGCTTCGACGAGCAGCCGCGCCCGTAGTCTCTGCGGTGCGCCTGCGGGTGGGGTCGGCCTGACGCCGCCTGCAGGTGCGCCCTTCGTTAATGCTGCCCACCTCTGCTGCTGAGGGTCGGCCCGGCCTCTGCGCCGGTCGGCCCTTAGCCAGCCAGTTCTTCCTCATAAACAACCAGGTCTTGAGTCTACGAGGGTATTGTACTAATGAAACTACGTCTTTCTTCTCCCTATTCTGCTATTCTCCTTCTAGGTGTCGCCCTTGTTGTGCTATTCAGCGTTGCCGCGTGTGGCGACAGCGTGCCCGCCACTGGGATGACTCCGTCCGCTTCAACGAGTACCAAGATCGGCAAGCCGATCATCCCGGTGGGTGCGGCCACGGCCACTACCGACCACGCGCTGGGGTTGTCCACGCCGCCCGATGCCACCGCTGCGGATACGGCGGGCAGCCGGAATATGCTGGCGGCGTTGTTCCCCGCCCCCTACCAGCCGGTGGAGCAGGATGTGTATACCACCCGCCAGCCGCTGGCGCAGGTGCGGGCGTTTTATGATCAGGCGCTCACCGCCGCCGGATACACGTCCGAAGTGAACTGGTCGGACCTGGGGATCGGCAGCAGCGGCGCGAGCTGGGCCAAACAAAAAATCCAGGTGCGGGTGATCGTGGTGGAAAATATGGATGCGGATCGGGCACAAAGCCTGAACAGCACCTATAGCCTGACCACGCATCCGCTCCAGGGCGGCGATACCCTGATTTATTTGATCGGGTTGGACCGCAACCAGATGCTGAAGTAAGCCTCCTCGCAGGCGGCTGGCGCATACGGTATAATGTCAGCATGACTACGACTGATCCGGCGGATGCCTCTATCAAAGCGGTTATTTTTGACTGGGGCGGCGTGTTTGAGCCGCTGCCCGACGCGGCGCGCTTCGCGCTCTGGGAAGGCCAGTTGGGCCTCCAGCCCGGCAGCTTGATCGATATTCTCTGGGGGCCGGTGTGGGAACAGGTGGAAGTGGCGGCGATCACCCGGCAGGAGTATGAGGCGCATGTCTGCCAGCACTGTGGCTTCCGCGATCGGGCCGCGCTGGAAGCGTTTTACCGCGACTTCTATATCCAGCAGGTCCAGCCGCTGATGCTGCGGGCGGTCACCACCCTCCGCCCCCGCTACCGGGTGGCCTTGCTGACCAACGCATTTGTTGGGCAGCGCGAACATATTATCCGTCTGGCCGGGGCGGCCCCCGAAACGTTGTTCGACGCCTATATTAATTCGGCGGACGTGGGAATGCGCAAGCCCTCGGCGGCGATTTTCCACCATGCCCTGGAGCGGCTCGGCGTCGAGGCCTCGCAAGCGGTGTTCATTGACGACCTCCCCCGCAATGTCGAGGCGGCAGCCGCGCTCGGCATCCCGACCATCCTGCACCGTGACCCCTACGAGACGCTTCAGGCCTTGTCCGCGCTGCTCGGCCACCCGGTCGGAGATGATGCCCCGGTAGAGTAGCATCCCGTCCCATCCTCGATAGTCCACAAAAGCGACCTTCCGCGCCCGGCGTGGGCGGTCGCTTTTGCGTGGTCTGCCCGTGCCCGCCCCGTAGGTGCCCCGACTGGATGTTCCGATGGTTCCGCATGGACAGAGCGGGATGGTCTTCGTGCCGGGCCGCCGATGGTCCTGGCGCTGTTACAGTGGGTGCTGCGTTTCTCACGATTTGTGCTACTCACCTATTCCGGAGCAAGGCGGGGACCGAGGGTGAGGGCCTGGAGCACCAGATCCTGCACCTGGGCCGACCGGTAGGGTTTGGGCAGGACGAAGTCGATCTGGTAGCGCTCCAGGTCGGCGGGGTCGAGCTGGTTGCCCCAGCCGGTGATCAGCGCGATCCGGGCCTGGGGTGCCCGCCGCCGCACCTGCTCCGCGACTTCCCAGCCGTTCATCCCCGGCATCCCCAGGTCGGTGCAGACCAGGTCGAACGGGCCGGTATCCAGCCGGGCCACTGCCTCGATCCCGCTGGTCTCGACCACGACCTCGTGGCCGCCGCGCAGCAACATCATCTGCAACATCTCGCAGAGCCGCCGATCATCGTCCACAATAAGGATCCGGGCCGTGCGGTTGACGGGGGGCGCCACCGGCGCGGGAGCCGAGGCGGTCATGGTGGTGGCCGTGGGGAGCAGAATGGTGAAGCGGGTGCCGCGCCCGACGTGCGAAGAGACATTGATCTCGCCGCCGTCCGCTTCGATGATGTTCTTGACCAGGGCCAGACCGAGGCCGCTGCCGGTGGTTTTGGTGGTGAAGAACGGCTCGAAGATGCGCGCCTGGATGGCGGGATCGATGCCGTGTCCCTCATCTTGCACCATAATGACGATGCGCTCTTTCTCTGTTCCGGCGATGATCGTGATCTGGCCGCCCTGCGGCATCGCATCCGCCGCGTTGAAGATCAAGTTGGTCAGCACCTCGCGTAGTTCGGTCGGGTTGCCCTGGACGATCAGGTCGGGGGCGATGCGGGTGCGGATGGTGATCGGCTGGTTGTGGGGGTCCGGCACGATGCGCCGCCGTGGTTCGGTCAGGATGATCACGTCGTTGATTAGCTCTTGCACGTGGAGCGGGGCGCGCACACTGGTGTCATGCGTGCGGGCAAAGCGCCCAATGCGGGCTACCACCGCTGCGCCATCCTCGGCGGATTGTTGGATGAGGCGTAACTGGGCGTTGAAGCTGGAGTCCTGGCTCTCCGTCATGATCAGGTCGAGCCGCCCCATGATCCCGGCCAGCACGTTGTTGAATTCGTGGGCCACCCCGGCGGCGACGCGCCCCAGGGCGCCCAGGCGTTCGGCGTCGCGTGCCCGTTCTTCCATCTGCTGGCGCTCGGTGATGTCGCGCATCACGGCCAGGCTGCACGGCTCGCCTTCGATTTCGATGATCTCAATAGACACACTGCCCTGGCCGCGCGTCCGGTCGCGCCGCTGGAACATGATCGGATAATCCAGCACCCCCGATCCATGCTCCACCATCACGGTAAGCCGGGTGCGGTCTGTTGGCTCCACCTCCAGGCCCAGCATTTTTACCGTCTGCCCGATGGCTTCGTCGTAGGAGTAGCCGAAGAGCCGCGTCCAACTCTCATTAACATCGACGATCTGCTCATCGGCTATGCGGCTGATAACGATGGCGTCGGGACTGGCGCGGAATACTTTGGTGAAGCGCTCTTCGGAGTAGCGCAGTGCTTCCTCGGCCTGCTTGCGGGCGGTAATGTCATGGGCGATGCTGAGGACGAATTCGATGGTTCCTTCGGGGGCAAACTCGGGCACGAGCCGCGCCTGGTAGTGGGCCGGGCCGGTGGGGGTCATGCTGGTAAATTCGGTCACAATTGGCTGGCCGGTGTTGAACACCCGGGTCAGTTGTGCCTGCCACTTGGCGCTCAGGGCGGGGGGTATCCCCACCTCGCTGTGCGTTTTGCCGATAAATGCTTCGGGGGGCAGGCCGGTGGCCGCGGTGACGGCGGGGTTGATGTAAACATGGCGCAACTGGGGTCAAAGCGGGTGGTGATGTCGGGGGCGTTTTCGACCAGCGTCTTGAAGTCACGGTCGCGCTGCTCCAGCACTTCCAGGATGCGGCGGTGCCGGGTGATATCCACGGCGGTACATACGACCTGCGGGGTGACACCATCGGGACCCAGTTGCGGGTCGGCGTTGAGCAGCAGCCACCGGTGATCGGCGGTGTCCGATTGCCAGATCCCCAGGACGACATTATGCACCGGGTGCCCGCTGAGGAGCGCTTGTGCAATTGGGCCGCCCACTTGCGACATCGGCGTCCCGTCTTCGTAGATGACATTGCTGAGCAGTTGGGGTAGGGACTTACCCTGAATCTGGTCGAAGGGCAGGTTGAGGAAGTCACAGACGACGGCGTTGCATTGGAGCACAACCGCCTGTGGCCCCACCACCAGCAGGCCCAGCCGCAAATCGAGGGCGGAATAGCTGGAGGCCGGTACGAGATCGGTGGGGGTCGGGGTCTGTTCTTCCTCCTTGTACTTCGTCACGTCGCGGCCCAGGCAGAGGATGCCGTCGAGTTGCCCGGTCTGATCATGTAAGGGGTAGGGTCGCCCTTCCAGCCAGAGGGCTGCCCCCGAGCGGCCCTCCCCTTGCCAGCGCCAGTCTTGCGGGTGGGGGGGGTGGGGGCGGCGCTATGCCAGCGCTGCCACATATAGGCGGGGTAGACATGGTCGGCGCGCGGGCCATGCCCGGTATCCACCGGCGGTCCCAGGCGCGCGGTGGCGCTGGGATTCCAGTAGCGCACCTGGCCGTCGGTATTGAAGACCACGGCGACATCGTCCCCATGCTCCAGCCACTCCTGCGGCCAGGTACCGGGCACCACTGCTGGGGCCGCCGGGATCGGGGGCTGGTTACCAAAGGTGCCGCGCCCCTGCTGGCGCGACACCCAGCCTTCGTCCTCCAGGCGCGACAGCACCTGGCGCACCGTCAGGGGGGCGACGTGGAAGGTGGCGGCCAGCGCCGTATGCGACGGCAACCGGCTGGCCGGGGGGAACACCCCTTCGACAATTTGTTCGCGTAAGGCATCATAGACCCGCCGGGCGCGGGGGCCTAAGTTGTAAATCATCCGAAGCTCTCTCCACTCTGCTAGCACATTACACATCTAGTGTACCGTATCTCACCGGGTGCAACTAGTTCTCTTTGGTGGAGGGCTGCGGGGTATTTGGTCCCGACAAGAGGGGACAGCAGTCCTTAATCCTGGATGGGGGTTGCTGGGTGGGGCGTTGTGGGCCGGGCAAGCAGGCGGGCCAGCGGGGTGGGGGGGGGGGGGGTGGGGGGGGGTGGGGGGGACGCCGCGGGAGAGGCGGCGAGCGATTGGGTTGAGTGGCGCGAGTAAAACTAAAAAGAAAAAAAAGAAGGCGCACCGGGCACAGCCCCCCCCCCCCCCCCG
>JBBSAN010000214.1:0-9597 GCA_038252265.1 Chloroflexia bacterium | reverse complement strand
TGATCGGGCAGTTGCCGGGTGAAGGGGAGCATGGTAAAGTTCATGGCAGCACCTTTCTGTGGGGGATAGGGTACGAGATACCGCTATCGTACCGCAGAAAGGTGCTGTTTGCGAGGTCTACGGACTTTGCATCAGCCGTGGATCCCTGCGTTGTCCTGTTGCTGAGTACGCTACACTGTGGTATACTTACAGGCAGACTTTTACCGCAGGCCGGGGACACGGAAGCTTTTTACTGCGGGCCGGGGACACGGCGGTTCGCGCCGAAATATGCGGGCATGTGTCCTGCTGTAAACTTTGTTATTCTTGACCTCACTTATTATTACGCGGGCGCACCATGCTTGAACGCCAGCCCGCCCGGAGTAACCAGAAAGGATTATTCGGTCTATGATACTCTCCGCGTTGGACCAGCGGCTAGAGAACAAGCTGAAAGAGCTGTACACTCGGCATATGGAGCGGACCCGCAAGATCGACTGGAGCTACCACGTCTTGATCCCGTGGGAGCGCGGGCGGAACTACATCACCGACCCGTGGGCACCCGATCAGGTCTCGATCTCGCCCGAACTCTCGATTGCCGTCGAAACCGCGCTGTTGACCGAGGTCAATTTGCCCTGGTTTACAGCGGGCCTGGGCGAAGTCTTCCGTGGCTCGTTGGAAGTGATTCAGGACTTCATCCGCACCTGGACGAGCGAAGAGGATCAGCACGCGAACGTGCTGGAGACCTACCTGCTGGTGACCCGCAACACCGACCCGAACCGGCTGCACCGCCTGCGCAAGACGGTGGTCCGCAACGGCTGGACGCCCGGTCAGGCGACGGCCTTCGAGGGCATGGCCTACACCAGCATCCAGGAGTTGGCGACCCAGGCGTTCTATATCCGGGTGGCCGAGGCGGCAGAGAAAGAAGACCCGCAGCTCGCCTTGATCCTGCGCACGCTGGCTAAGGATGAGACGCTCCACTATGTCTTCTACCGCGACGCGGTCAAGGCGCATCTGGAGCTAAACCCCAATTACATCTGGCCGCTGGCCGATGTGATGGTCAACTTTGCCATGCCGGGCTACCTGATGCCGCATTTTAAAGAGCGGACCTACGTCATCGCCGAGCATACGAACTACGGCATCGCCGAATTCTACCGCCAGGTGATCAAGGTGCTGGCCGACTACTGGGATCTGCGCAATCTCCATCCCACCTTCCCGGAGGCGCAGCAAGCCTTGGATAAGCTGAACAAGTACCTGGACTGGCAGGCCCGCATGGCGGTCATCGCCGACAAGGCCCGTGCCAAGGGCCGCAAGAGCAT
Organism: Chloroflexia bacterium; assembly: GCA_038252265.1. Taxonomy (GTDB): domain Bacteria; phylum Chloroflexota; class Chloroflexia; order QHBQ01; family JAICKM01; genus JBBSAN01. The sequence goes on along the minus strand of JBBSAN010000214.1, from coordinate 8,305 downwards.
CCCGATCCCGGCCAACGTACTGCTGGGGATGTAGTCCGCTGCTGCTTTATCTGGTGTGCAACGCGCGCACAATAGGGACGACACGTCTCGTTGTGTGCGCGTCTGCATGTATGGCGCAACCTCTTGCGAAATTGTAGGGAGTTGCGCGTCCCCTCCGGGCGACCTCAGCGTTATAAAGAACGCTTAACTTACCATCGCACAAGGATCGCTCATGAAAGTGCTCCCGGAGAGCAGCGAACGTAACGACCCGCCCATCGATATCGTCAATTCGGGGGGCGATTACCCGGCCCTGGTTCTCGAAGAGGCGCAGGCGGCGGAGCTACTGGCCCGTGCGGGGCGGGCGGATACCACGTCCCCTGATGGGTCGGTGCGTAGCGTGGCCCGCAACACCCTGATCATGCTCGTCTCGCAACTGATCACCTTCAGCATGACCTTCATCTGGACGGTCGCGCTGCTCCATTTGCTGGGCAAGACGAGCTACGGCAAACTGTTCACCGTGCAATCGCTGGCCTGGATCGGGGCCGTGTTCATGGACGCCGGGGTCAGCACCTACCTGACCAAGCAGGTGGCCCGCGAACATGGGCGCACGCCTGTGCTGCTCGGCACGGCCTACGGCCTGCGCTTGCTCAGTACCGCGCTGGTCTACCTGGCGATCCTGGGGGTGGCCGTCGCGCTGGGCTATGACCAGGATATGGTGCTGGCCCTGGCTCTGGTCGGCGGCTCGATTGCGGTGGCCGCGTTCACCCAGGCCACGGCGGCGGCGTTCCAGGGCCACGAGAACATGCTCTGGCCCGCGCTGGGCACCATTGTCGAGAAGATCACTGTTACCGTCTTGAGCGTGATCCTGCTGCTGCTGGGCTACGGGCTGCTGGCGGTGTCGGGGGTGATGTTGCTGGGGGCGCTGGCGAACCTGGCACTGGTCGGTGGCATGGCCTGGCGGCGCTGGCCGGTGCGCCCGCACTTTGACCTGCGGCTAATGTGGGCCTTGCTGATCGGCGGCGCGCCGTTCTTCCTCTGGGCCTCTTTCGGGGTGATCTACCAGCGTAACAGCGCCCTGCAACTGGAAGCCCTGACCGACCCGGCCACCAACGGCCAGTTCGGCGCGGCGGTCCGCATGTACGAGACGCTGAGCTTCGTCCCCTACATCTTCCAGACGGCGGTCATGCCGGTGCTGGCGCGCACCTTTGTCCACTCGACCAACGCAATGCAGACGACAGCCCGGCGCAGCTTCGACCTGATCTTGTTGGCGGCACTGCCGATCAGCGTGGGGGTGGTGTTGCTGGCCCCGCAGATCATCGACCTGATCGCCGGGGCCACCGATTATGCCGGGGCGGTGCTGCCTTTGCGTATCCTGGGACTGAGCCTCCTGCCGCTCTACGCCGACATGATCCTGGCAACGATCCTGATTTCGGCAGACAAGCAGCGCGCCTGGGGTAGCGTGGCCGTGCTGGCGGCGCTGATCAATCCGCTGCTGAACTGGTGGCTGATCCCGCTCACCCACCAGAACCTGCACAACGGGGCCATCGGCGCGGCGGGGGTGACTCTGTTCACCGAAGTTCTGATCTTCTGCTTCTATATCGTGATGATCCCGCGCGGGGTGCTGAGCCTGAGTAATGCACGGACGGCGCTGAAGATCGGGCTGGCGGCGGCGGGCATGGGCGCGGTGATCTGGCTGGTGTTGCCCCCCTTGCAAGCCCTCGCGCCGGGGGGCAGCGCGGGTAAGCTGGGGGCCGGGCTGATCCTGGCGGTCTGTGCCGTGCTGGGCGCGGCGGTCTACGGCGGGCTGGCCTGGCTGCTGCGGGTGATCGGTCCCGACGAAGTGCGGCTGCTGCGCCGTGCCTTGCAGAGAGGTTAGCAGTTCTACTACGGAAATTTCTGTGTTCTCTGTGTCCTCTGTGGTGAATTCGTTATGAGGCTACCGTTGAAGCTCATCGCTATTTCGCTCCTGGCTTATCTCACTAATCACATCATCAGCGCGATCCCGTTCTATACCGTGCGCCATGCCTGGTACCGGCGGGTGCTAGGAATGCAGATCGCGCCAGGGGCGAGCGTGTGTATGGGGCAGTATATCTGGTTTTTCAGCCCCTCGCAGGTGCGACGCGACGGCGTGACGGTCGGCCCGCACGCGATCATCAACCGGGGCTGCTGCCTGGATGCGCGGGGGTCGATCCAGATCGGGCGCAACGCCAGCATCTCGCCCTACGTGACGATCCTGACTACGCAGCATGTGATGAACGATCCCGCGTTCCCGACCGAAACCAAAGGGGTGCGGATCGGGGATTACGCCTGGATCGGCCTGCGGGCAATGATCATGCCGGGCGTGACGATTGGCGAGGGCGCGGTGGTGGCGGCGGGCGCGGTGGTGACGAAGGACGTGGCCCCCTATACGGTCGTCGGCGGGGTGCCCGCCCGGCCCATCGGTACGCGCACCCGCCCGGCGCGATATACGTTAAGCTTTCGGCCCCTGTTTGAGTAGGGGCAGGCGGATTTTAGATTTTAGATTTTAGATTTTGGAATGGATAGGCACTAGAGGATGACTTGATGCGGATTTTGTGGGTGACATCGTATGCACCGTGGCCGCCCGATTTTGGCGGGGCGCGGCGTACTTATCATCTGATCGAGCAGGCGGCGCGGGCGGGTCATGCGATCCACCTGCTGGCCTTTGGCGACGCCGATCCCCAGCGGCAGGCGGCAGCGCGGGCGGCGCTGGGGCACCTTTGTGCCACGGTCGATCTGATCGTGGACCCGGCGGCGCTCCCGGCGGCAATTGGTGACAGCGACCCGGTGGCGGTGGCGCGCAAGCGGCGGGGGCAGTTGCGCTCCCTGCTTTCCCCGCGCCCCTACCAGTATTTTTCCCACCAATCGGCCCTCATGCAGGCGCGGCTGGATGCGCTGGCGCAAAGACCGTGGGATCTGGTACAGGTCGAGTTCTCGCAGATGGCTTATTACCGGCTGCCTGCCGGGGGGCCGACCATACTCGATCTGCACAATGTGGAATACGAAGTGCTGGTGCGAACGGCGGCGATGACCGGCGGCGGTGCGTCGCGGCGGCTCTATAATCAGGCGGAGGCGTTCAAATTCCGGCGCGACGAACCGCGTCTGTGGCGGCGCTTCACGGCGCTGCTGACCACCTCGGAGCGCGACCGGCAGCAGGTGCTGGCCCACGCCCCCGGCCTCGCCGTGACGGTGGTGCCGAACGGGGTAGATACCACCTTTTTCCACCCCGCCCCGCCCGACCACGCGGAGGCCCCCGCGCCGACTGTGGTTTTCACCGGGATGATGGCCTATTACCCGAACCAGGACGGCGTGCTCTATTTTGCCGAGCAGATCTGGCCCCTGGTGCGCCGCGAGATCCCCACGGCGCGGCTGCTGGTGGTCGGCAGTGAGCCGCCGCCGGTTATCCGGGCGCTGGACACCACCGCGAGCGGGATCACGGTCACGGGCGCGGTGCCCGATGTGCGCCCCTATGTATGGGACGCGGCGGTGTGCGTGGTCCCACTCCGCATGGGTGGCGGCACGCGGCTGAAGATCGTGGAGGCGCTGGCGCTGGGCAAGGCGGTCGTCTCCACGACGGTCGGCTGCGAAGGCATCGTAGTCACGCCGGGCCAGACGCTGGAGATCGCGGATACGCCCGCCACCTTTGCCGCCGCGACGGTGGCCCTGCTGCGCGACCCGGCCCGCCGCGCCGCGCTGGGCCACGTCGGGCGCGCACAGGCTGTGGCCGCTTATGATTGGACCGCGGCAGCCGCCCCGATGCTGGCGCAATGGGACCGGCTGGCACCATCCCCCGACTCTGTACTGAGTGGAGCAGCCCATGTTTAGGCGACAACACTACACCTCCTGGCCGGTTACCGGCCTTCTATTCGCCGCCGTTGTGGGCCTGCTGGCACTGGCTGGCTGGTTCTCTCCCCCGGCTGCTCAGGCTCGAAGCATCGGAAGCGTTAATCCGCACTCCGCACTCCGCACTCCGCAATACGCGAATGCGTTGGTGCATGGGCGCGTCTTGTGGAAGAACACGGAGGATGTCGCGCCGGGGGTGCAACTACAGCTAAGCGACGCCACGACCAAGGAAGTGGTGATGCAGGGGGCGACCGACGCCACCGGCTGGTACACGCTGACCGTGGGCGTCGGTACCTGGCTGCTGGATATTCCGTCCACTGCCCAGTATTACGGGTATGCCCAGGAAGTCACGATCTTGCCGCACGGCGAGTATCTGCTCGACTTCGCTATCAGCCCCCGCCCGGCGAGCGACACGCCGCCGACGGCGCTCCCCGGCGCGGCCTCTACCGGACCGCTGCCCGCCGTGCCGACTCCCGGCAGCCTCGCCCCGATCACGGCGAACACCGGCCCGGCCACCCTGCCGACCAACGGGCAACCCGCCGATCCCACCCTGTTCATCATTCTGGGGATTGTCGCCCTGGTGGTGATCGGGGTGGGGGTGGTGCTGCTGCGCCGCAGCCGGGGCGGATGAAGGACGAAGGATGAATTATAAAGTATAAATTATGAGGTTTGAGGTTTGAGGTATAGGGTTTGAAGTGTGAGAGAGTGCTGGCTTTTACTCAGCACTCAGCACTCAGCACTCAGCACTCAGTACTCAGCACTCGTATTGAGAAGGAGTTTTGGTTGGGGGATTTTCTGGCGATAGTGGAGTGGGCGGCGGCGGGCGCGCTCCTACTGGTGGAGGCAGTGCTGGCGCTCAGCTCGGCCTATCTGCTTTTTTTGACCGGGGCGGCGGTGTGGCTGTGGCTGACCCGGCCCGGCTTGCGGCTGTCGGCGCGTGAGCTACGGCGACCCGGCCAGGGCAATCCGGTGCCGATCCCGTTCCGACAGCCGCAGAATCGCTTTGTCGTGCTGGTCCCGGCCCACGATGAAGAAGTGGTGATCGCGCGGACCCTGCGCAGTCTGCTGGCGCTGGACTACCCACGCGAGATGTACAGCGTGCAGGTGATCGCGGACAATTGCACCGACGGGACCGCCGACCTGGCGCGAGGCAGTGGGGCCATCGTCCATGAGCGTACCGACCCGGCCCTGCGCGGCAAGGGCTATGCGCTGCGCTGGCTGTTCGAGCGCCTGCTGGCCGACCCGCAATCGGGCGATGCCTTTGTGGTCATTGACGCCGACTCGGTGGTCAACCCCGGCTTTTTACGGGCGCTGGACGGGCACCTGCGGCGCGGCGCGGTCGCCATCCAGGGCTATGACACGGTGCTGAACCCCGACGCCTCGTGGGGCACCGGGCTGCGCTATGTGGCCTTCGCCCTCTTGCACTACCTGCGCCCGTTGGGGCGGCGCCTGTTCGGCGGCTCCGCCGGGCTGAAGGGCAACGGCATGTGCTTCAGCCGCCCGGTGCTGGAAGGCACCGATTGGGGCGCATTCTCGGTGACGGAGGACTTGCAGTTCCACCTGGATCTGCTCCTGTCCGGGCGCGTGGTGACGTTCGCCCCCGATGCGGTAGTGTGGGCCGAGATGCCGTCTACGCTGAAAGCCGCCCACTCGCAGAATGTGCGCTGGGAAAGCGGGCGGCTCCATCTGGTGCGGCACTATCTGCCCCGGTTGCTCGGCCTGGCCCTGCGCCGCCACAGCCTGATCCTGCTCGATGCCGCGCTGGAAAACATGGTGCCGCCGTTCAGCCTCATGGCGGCGGGCGGGGTGGCGTGCCTGGTAGGGGCGCTGGTGTGGGGGTCGCCGTGGGCCATCGGGCTGGCGCTGTTCATCCTGGGGGGGCAGGTGATCTACACTCTGACCGGGCTACTGCTGGTCCATGCCCCGGTCCGCGTCTACCTGGCGCTGCTCTACGCCCCGTTCTATATCGTCTGGAAGCTGCTGCTCTGGGTGGGCGTCACCGTGCAGAAAAAGCGGCGGCCCACCGAGTGGGTGCGGACGGCGCGGGGGTCGGGAGTGGAGTAGCGACTTGCACGTTCCCGCTAAACTGTGTACAATAGACCGACTGCATTACGTGGACATTCGAGATCTGGACGAAGGAGGAGGATACCTATGAATAAAACCCAGAAAGTGGCGCTGCGCAAGCATCGCGCCAAAGGGCGCAAAGATGAGGCCAAGCGCAAAGCGTTGCGCATGACCGCGCACGTCGCCGCCCGTTCGGTCGCGGCCCCCGCGCCTGCCGCCCGCCCGGCCCGCCCGGCCACCACCCCCGAAAGCGGCAGCTAAGCAGCGTTTAGAACACAGAAGTCAGCCATTAGAAATCAGCTTTAGGCAGAGGGCCGAGAGTATCCCGCTGGGATCTCCCGGCCCTCTGCCGTGGGCGTGTGGAATTAGCCTGCCGTGGCCGGGTCGGGGAGGATGATGCTTTGGGTGGCGGGATCGATGATCACCCGCCCGCCGTTGGGCAGGACCATCTGCGGGTCGGTATGGCCGAAATCGAGGCCCAGCACTACGGGTAGATCGGGTCGCCCGAACTCCACCGCCAGCACTTTATGGATACTTTCCTCCAGTTCGGCCTGTTGCGCGGCGGTGTAGCTGCGGGCGCGTCCGACGAGCATCCCCGCCAGGCGGTCATAGATCCCCATCATCCCATAGGTCCGCAGCACATAACGCACCTGCGAGGGCGGTGGCACATCCTCCGACGTTTCCCAGTAGAAGACCGCGCCGTTCCAGTACTCCGGGCCGGGCCACCAGGGGGTGCCGCGCAAGAAATCAATCACATCCAGGCAGCCGCCGATCAGGTGGCCCTCTGCCTGTTTCTTGCCGCCCAGCCAGCGCCAGCCGGGGTTGGGGGTCATCGTCCGCCGCTGATTGGCTTTGCTCGTGTCCTCCCAGCGCAGATGTTCCTCCGTCCATTCGTCGGATGGGGCCAGCGCGCCGGGCGGCTCGGTGGACATCAGGGTGCGCCGGATCCAGCTTTCGGTGTAGGGCAGGGTGCCGCCATTCTCCGCGATGCCCGCCATCACCGACGGGCCATAGAAGGTCTGCACCCCGTTCAGCAGCGCGAAGGTATGGAGCGCCGTGGTGTCAGAGAAGCCCATGAACGCTTTGGGGTTGGCGGCGATGATCTTGCCGTCGAGGTAGGGCAGGAGGCGGATCGAGTCCTCCCCGCCGATGGTGGCGATGATGCCGTCGATGCTGGGGTCGGCCCAGGCAGCGTGGAGATCATCGGCGCGCGCCTGCGGGTTGCGCCAGATCCAGTCGGGGTCGGCGCGGACATGGGGCATTTCCACCACCTCGAAGCCGAAGCGGTCGCGGAGTTCACGCACGCCCATGTCATAGCGATTAGGGACACTACCCGGCCCGCCCCAGGATGGGCTGACGGTCGCCACCCGGCTGCCGGGGGCCAGCACGCGCGGTTTTTTCAGGTCTAACATCACGCCTCCTGTAGGCGGGCGGCGATGGCCTGCAAGTCGGCCAGGGTCTCGCCCTTGATCCGGTCGTAGGCTTCGTCCACCTGGCGCATCACGTAGGAGGGGTGATAGGTGAGGATGATCGCCGTGCCGTCCGGCCCCGCCAGCCATTGCCCGCGCTCTTTGGTCATCTTCACTTCGCGCCCCAGGATCGTTTTGGCCGCCGTCGCGCCCAGGCAGCAGAGGATCGCCGGGCGCAGGATCTCCATTTCGCCCGTGCGCCAGATCGCGCAGGCGCGGATCTCGTCCACGCGGGGGGCGCGGTTCGACACAAAGCGGCCTTCTTGCTTGGTCGGGCGGCACTTGACCGTGTTGCTGATCCAGACATCTTCGCGGCGGATGCCCGCTTCGTCCAGTAACTTGCTCAGCATTTTGCCCGCCCGGCCCTGGAAGGGGCGGCCCGTCTTGTCTTCTTCCTCGCCCGGCGCTTCGCCAAAGATGATCAGCCGGGCGGTGGGGGAGCCTTCGCCAAAGACAACATGGGTGCGGGTCTGGCGCAAGTCGCAGCGCTGGCAACTGAGCGCCGGGGCGCGCAGGGCGAACAAGGCGTGTGCCGGGTCGCCGCTGGTGTAGGCGGGACCGGCAGCGTCGGCGGGGGTCTGGGCGGCCAGGGAAATCGCGGGGTCGGCGGGCGTGCCGTTGCTGCTGGCCCGCAGCGATTCGATCAGGTCGGAGTCTACAGTCATGGGGGGATCTCCTTCTTTGCGGCGTAACGGGGCTGCTGCAAGAGATATGCCCCGGCGGAGGCGAAAGACGGAAAGAAAAGAAGCCCCCACCAAAGTGGAGGCTTCCCGTAATCCTTTGCCCGGAGGAGAAACGTTAGTCAGGGACGAGACAAAGGGCTAACGGCGAGAGGAGTTAGTCCAGCTTGCGATCCACGTCGTTGGCGCGGTCCTGTACCCAGTTACCGGCTTGGTCAGCGGCATTCTGCACGTCGTTGCCGACGTTGTCGG
>JBBSAN010000213.1:0-9609 GCA_038252265.1 Chloroflexia bacterium | reverse complement strand
CGGCGCCTCATCCACCAGATGGAGCAACTCGGCTTCACCGTGACGGTGACCCCCGCTGCGGCGGCCGCTGGGGGTTAGTATTTCAGAGCAGTCAAGCTGAGCGGAGCGAAGGATCTTGTCGGGGAGTCTTGATCGTTGACGAAGATCCCAATTTTCCTCTAACGACTATAGATCCCCAACAAGATCCTTCGCTTCGCTCAGGATGACACCTTCTGCATTAAAGCTGCTCCCTGCTCCCTGCTCCCCAACCCCCAACCCCCAACCCCCAACCCCCAACCCCCAACCCCCAACCCCTGATCCCTGATCCCTCGTCACACATTGACAGCCTGGCGGTTCCCGGCTAGAATGGGCGCGGAATACTGTTCGGGAAGGGATGGGGATGGACCAACTTCAACCATTGCTCTGGCTCCAGGGGGTACGCAATCCGGTGCTGACCGGCTTCTTCGCCTTGATGACCTTCTTCGGGTCGGAGGAGTTCATCCTGATCTTCCTGGCGGTGATCTACTGGTGCGTGAACCGTACGGTGGGACTGCGGGTGGGGCTGGTCTTCATCGGCTCGCAATATGTCAATGAAGTGTTGAAATACGTGGCACACGAACCGCGGCCTGGTCCCCCCGTCGAGCCGCTCTACACCGACACCGCCCCCGGCGCGGCCTGGCCCAGCGGCCACGCCCAGAACACGGCAGCGGCCTGGGGCACCCTGGCCGGGCTGATCCGCGATCGGCGGCTGACCACCTTTGCGCTGGTCCTCGTCTTCCTGGTCGGCCTCTCCCGCCTCTATCTCGGCGTCCACTGGCCGCTCGATGTGGTGAGCGGCTGGATCCTCGGCGCGATCTTGGCCGGGATCGGGCTATGGGTGTTTGCGCGCGGGACCCTTATCACCCTCCTGATGCGGGGGCGGCCCTGGCTGGCGGCGGGGGTGATCGGGCCGCTCCTCCTCCTGGCGCTTTACCCGACCGACAACAACGCCAAGGCAATGGGCGCAGGGATCGGCCTGATCGCCGGGTGGTGGTTGGAGCGGCGCACGGTCGGCTTCGAGTCCGCCGCGCCGCTCACCCAGCAGGTGATGAAAGCGGGGATCGGACTGGTCGTGGCCTTCGGGCTGCGTATCCTGCTCAAGCCGGTGTTCGACCTGCTGCCCGTGGCGCTCATGGGCGATTTGCTGCGCTACACGCTGATCGGCCTGTGGGTGGCGTGGCTGGCCCCGCTGCTGTTTGTGCGGCTGTTCGGGCGCGCGCCTGCGGGTGCGCCAGCTTCGGCGGATCGCGCGTCCGCCCGCTAGAGAGGAGCGTTCATGTCCAACTCTCCCATATCTGAGCGCGAGTTTTTGCGGCAGGATCAATACCGCGACTCCTCGAATTTTCAGGATCGGGTCTCGATCCATGCGCGCTTCAGCACCAATCCCCAGTCCTGGCATCGCTGGGTCTTCGACCATTTCGCCTTCGCGCCAGAGAGCCGCCTGCTGGAACTGGGCTGCGGGCCGGGGCTGCTCTGGCGGATGAATCGGGATCGCCTCCCCCCCCGCTGGCACATCGCGCTGAGCGACTTTTCGCCGGGGATGGTGGGCGAGACACGGCAACATCTCGCCGCCGCCGCGCAGTTTGCCTTCCTGGCGGCGGACGCCCAGGCGCTCCCGTTCCCCGCCGCCCATTTCGACGGGGTGATCGCCAACCACATGCTCTACCATGTGCCCGATCGGCCCGCCGCGTTGGCCGAGATCCGGCGGGTGTTGCGCCCCGGCGGGCGGCTGTTCGCCGCCACCAACGGCGCGGGCCATATGCAAGAGTTGGGCGATCTGGTCCGCCGCTTTAACCCGGCGCTGCCGTTCTGGAAGCTGAGTGAGCAGTTCGCGGTCAACTTCGGCCTGGGCAACGGGGGGGCGCAACTCGCGCCGTTCTTCCCCACGATCCTCCGCTACGACTTCGAGGATGGCTTGCTGGTCAATGAGGCCGAGCCGCTGGTGGCCTATGTCTACTCAATGTTTGGCAGCCGGGGCCTGAGCAGCGCGCGCCGGCCCGCATTTAAGGCGTTTGTGGAGGCGGAACTGGCGGCGCACGGCCCGATCCAGATCACCAAAGAAGCGGGGCTGTTCGAGGCGCGGGTGGAGGACCGCGCCTGACCAGGGCAAGACGGCAGGGAGTGCGGTCCTCCGTGCCGCAAGGATAGCGCAGGGGAGATCCCCAACCCAACCGATCAGGAAGTATCATTCGCAGGAGGAACATTGTTATGAAGTTCAAATGGCTTATCGGCATCTGTGCGGCACTGTTGGCCGTGCTACCCGCAGTAGGGGTGCCCGCCCAGGCGGCGACCACCACCGTCACGCTGATCCATTTCAGCGACTACCATTCCCACGCCGTGCCGTTCTACTCGGAGGGGCAACCCAACCAGGGCGGGATCGCCCGCACCATCGCCTACCTGAAGAAAGCGCGGGCATCGAACCCCAACCTGTTGATCCTCTCCGGCGGGGACACGATGAACAAGGGGACGCCGACCTGGAGCGACGAATACACCTGCGTCGAGTGGCCGTGGTTCAACGGGCTGATCGATGCGATGGCGCTGGGCAACCACGAGTTTGACTATGGGCAGGATGTGTTCAACGCCTGCAAGGCCAGCGCCCAATACCCGATCATCAGCGCCAATTATGTCGGCACGGACGGCGTGCCGCTGCTGGAGGCCGACGGCAAACCCTATATCGTCAAGACGGTGGGCGGGGTCAAGCTGGGCCTGTTCGCTGTGGCCGGGTCCGACTTCAATGCGCTGGTGCCTGCGGCGACCCGCGCCCCCGGTGCGACCTTCTCCGACCGGATCGCGGCGGCCAAGAGCATCGTGGACACCCTGCGGAACGTGGAGAAGGTGGACGCGGTGGTGATGTTCGGCCACGAACTGCGCGAGGATGACACCGCGCTGGCTCAGGCTGTGCCGGGTATTGACCTGATCCTGGGTACGCACTCGCATTATAAAAGCGAACTGACCAAGCTGCCCAACACCGACACCTACTTCATCTCGCCGTTCCAGTACCTCACCTACCTGTCACAGGTGGAACTGACCTTCAGCGGCGGCAAGCTGACCGGCGTGACCGGCCACCTGGTCAAGATGGACCAGAGCCAGCCGGAAGATCCCGCCCTGGCCGCCCAGGTGGCGCAGATGCAAACGGCGCTGGAAGCCAAGCACCCCGACCGCTTCAAAGTGCTGGGCACGGCAGCCGTTGAGTTCAGCGACCACAACCTCTCGACCGATGAGTCGGTGCTGGGCAACTGGGCGATGGATGTGCTGCGCCAGGAGGCTGGGACGCACGCCTTCTTCTCCACCGCCTCGTCGTTCCGCGCTGCGATCCCGCCCGGCCCGATCACGGTCGAGGCGTTCTACACCGCTATCCCTTACAAAAATTCGATAGTGACCGCCGACATGACCGGGCAGCAGTTGACCGATCTGATCAACCTGGCCCTGTCGAAGCGTGGCTCCGACGGCTTCTCGCAGATGAGTGGGGTGCGCTTCACCATTGCCAACGGTGCGGCTGCCAACCTTCAGGTGCTGAACGACCCGGCCAACGCCGCCTCTGGCTATAGCCCCATCGATCTGACCAAGATGTACAAAGTCGGCACGACCAACTACCAGGCGTTGATCGCTGGGGGCTACAAGGACCTGTTCGCCCAAGCCGTTAACGTGGTGGATACCAAGCGCGACATAAGCACGATCCTGACCGCCACGATCCAGGCGCAAGGCACGATCACCGCCGCGCTCGATGGCCGCATGGGCACCGCCGTTGCGGCCCCGCCCGTCGTCGCGCCGGGGATGCCAACGACCGGCACCCCGCACACGCTGGATCTGGCGGGGCTGCTGGCCCTGGCACTGAGCCTGATCGGGGGCGGGGCACTTCTAGCCCGCCACCGTCCGGTTCGCCGCTAACCCGCGTCCTGGCGCAACAACAAATCGACCCCCACCGTTTCTTCAAGCGGTGGGGGTCTTTTTTGCGGTATACTGGTGGGGCCAGACCCATCTTCTGCTAAGGAGCCGCGTATGACCACCCTCTCTGCCGGGCCGCGCTATATCGGACTCCGCTTGCTTGCTGCCGCCCTGTTGCTGGTCGGGGGGCTGGCGCTCGCCAGTTGCGAAGCCGGGACCGTTCTGCCCGGACCCAGCCCCGCGCCCTCGCCCCCGCCGAACCCGGCTCCCGCCGATCTTGCCATCTACCGGGGAAACTTGCAGCGCACCGGCGTTTACAAAGGCGACGCGCCCACGCTCACCAACCAGCTCTGGACGTATACAACGCCCGACGGGGTGGACTCCGCTCCTGTGGTCGGGAATGGCATTGCTACCTTTATGGTGCTGAACCACGGCCTCTATGTGTTGGATGCCAGCACCGGCGCGCTCCGTTGGAATACCGGTGGGTATAAGTACCCGCCTACGCTGGCTGACGGGTTGATCTACCATGAGGGCAAATCGGGCTTGCATGTGCAGGATAGCAAATCTGGACAGGACAAGTGGGTGTTCGGATTAGAAGATGCGGGCGGGGTCGCCTCATCCCCAGCTATCGATCAGGGCGTTATCTACTTCGGCACCAGCCAGGGCTATTTCTATGCGCTTGATCTGGCGAACCGGCAGCCGAAGTGGAAGACATACATAGAAAACCACCTGTCCACCGATCCCGCGATTGCCGATGGTCTCGTCTACTTTGCCGGGGATGCGTACCGGGCTGATCCGGGCGGCGATGTCATATACTCCCAACGCAGCATCTATGCGCTTGATCAGCAAACTGGCAGGCACGTATGGCAGTTTATTCCTCCTGGGAGCAGCGAGATACCGGGCAGTGTTGGCGATCCTGTGGTGGCGGATGGGGTTGTCTATTGCGCTAGTAGCGCGGACTACACCGAATATGGTTACGTTTATGCCATGGATAGTAGGACAGGCAAGCAGTTGTGGACGTATACACCAACCCAAGCACTGGCCTTTCCTAAACCGCTGGCCGTGAGTGACGGTTTAGTGTACGTAGTTGGTGAGGCTGGACCGTTGTATGCCCTGGATGCGAAAACGGGGGCCGAACGCTGGCGGTTTGTGGTGAGTGTGTCCCAGACCGCCCCGTCGCTCGCCAATGGGGTGCTCTACGTGGGGAGTGGCGATACACTCTATGCATTAGATGCGAAAACCGGGAAGACCTTGCACAAGCTCGCGGTGGGTATGTCGATAGTCCAACCGCCGGTGATCGCCGATGGAGTCGTGTACGTGGTCGGAAGCGAGGGCGATCTTGGGAACACGATCATTGCTATCCGCTGATGTTATACGCAACCGGCGACCGTGCCGGGGTTGCCAGATTTTTGAGGTGTGCTGATGACTGTTACCGAAGATACGCCGCAAATGCAAACGGATGCGCCCGAACCGGTGGCGGGCCGGGTGGTGATCGGCCCACGGGCGGCGTCGCCGTTGAACGGGCGCAGCAGGCCGCCCCGCGTGGTGATCGTCGGCGCGGGGTTCGGGGGGTTGAACGCGGCGCAGGCGCTGGGGGGCAGCGCTGTGCGCGTGCTGCTGCTGGACCGCAATAATTACCACGGTTTTTGGCCGCTGCTCTATCAGGTGGCGACGGCGGGCCTGGAACCCGAAGCCATCGCCTACCCGGTGCGGGCTATCTTGCGGAAGTACCGCAATGTCCAGTTCCAGATGTTGGATATCGCGCGGGTGGATGTGGCGGGGCGGCAGGTGATCGCGGCGAGCGGGCAGGCCATCCCCTATGACTACCTGATCCTGTCGGCGGGCAGCACCAACAACTATTTCGGCAACGACTCGATCGCCGCCCACACCTTCGGCCTGAAGGACCTGGACGAGGCCGAGCGGCTGCGGAACCGGGTGCTGTCGGCCTTCGAGCGGGCGGTGCGCGAGCGTGACCCGGTCAAGCGCAAAGAGTTGCTGACCTTCGTCATCGTCGGCGGCGGACCGACCGGGGTCGAACTGGCCGGGGCGTTCGCCGAACTGATCCGCCACGTCATGAGCAAGGACTACCCCATGCTCAAGGCCGGGGAGGCCCAGGTGGTGCTGATCGAGGCGACCGACAAGATCCTGACCGCGTTCCCGGAGAATTTGCAGAAGAGTGCCCTGCGGCAGTTAAACCGGATGGGAGTGGATGTGCGCCTGAACACCGCCGTCGCCACGGTCGAGGGGCGCGAGGTGCGGTTCAAGAACGGCGCGGCGCTGCATACCGACACCGTCATCTGGACGGCGGGTATTCGCGGGGCGAAGCTGGGGGATACGCTGGGGGTGAAGTTGGGGCGGGGGAGCCGGGTGCCGGTGGAACCCACCCTCCATCTGGCCGACCATCCCGAAATCTATGTGATCGGCGACATGGCCTCGCTGGAGACGTACAAGGACGGCAAGCCCTATCCCCAGGTGGCCCAGGTCGCCATGCAGCAGGGGCGGCTGGCCGCGTACAACATCCTGGCGCAGATCAAGAGCGAGCCGCTCCACGAATTTAAATACGTGGACAAAGGCAACATGGCGACCATCGGGCGGCGCTCAGCCATCCTTGATGCCTACGGTGTGCAACTCAGCGGCCCCCTGGCCTGGCTGGGCTGGTTGGTCGTCCACATCTTCTACCTGATCGGCTTCCGCAACCGCCTGGTCGTGCTGGCGAACTGGGCCTACAACTATTTCACCTACGACCGGGCGGTGCGGGTGATCACGGGGCTGCGCTGAGGCGAGTTGCGAGTTGTGAGTTGTGTGGATTTTGCATCGTCAATCGTCTACCGTCCTGCACCTCGCAACTCACAACTCGCAACTCACAACTCGCAACTCGCAACTCGTCTAGCCGAACAGCGCCCGCATGGCCGCCAACGCCCCCGTCAGGTCCTCGCGCTGGCAGGCGGTGCTGAAGCGCAGGTAGCCTTCGCCTGCCGGGCCGAAGATGACGCCGGGGGAGGAGCCGACCCGCGCCGCCAGCAAGAACTCGGTCATCGCCCACGAGTCGCTCCGCCCGTTGGGGGCGGTCCAGCCGTTGGCGATGCGCAGGAAGGCGTAGAACGCCCCGGCGGGCGGCGATCCCTTGAAGACCGGGAGGTCCTGCAAGCCTTCATAGAACAGGTCGCGCCGGGCCTGGTACTCGGTCTGGAAGGTGCGGGTGCAGTCTTGCGGCCCGGTCAGCGCGGCCACGCCGCCCCACTGCGCCAGCGAGTTGACCCCGTTCGCCGTGTAGAGCACTACCTTTTGCATCCGGTCCAGCGTGACCCGGTTGGGGGTTACGACATATCCCAGACGGAGGCCGGTCATCGCGTAGGACTTGCTACAGGTGAAGACGCTGGCGGTGCGGGCGTACATGCCCGGCAGCGCGGCGAAGCTGACATGCTCGGCCCCGTCGTAGATGACATGCTCGTAGGCTTCGTCGCTGACCACGGTGAGCTGCGGGTTGTCGTCCACGATGGCGGCGATGGCTTCCAGATCGGCCCGGCTGAGCACGCCGCCGGTGGGGTTGTGCGGCGAGTTGATCATCAGGGCGCGGGTGCGCGGGGTGATCGCAGCGCGCAACTCGTCCGGCTCGAACGTCCAGCCACGCTCCTCGTGCAGCGGCACCCGCTTGACCACGCCGCCACAGAGGGTGATCAGGTGCTGGACACAGGTCCAGGTGGGGTCGGGGATCAGCACCTCGTCGCCCGGCTCCAACAGGGCGCGGAACAGGCAGTACAGCCCGTGCATCCCGCCGTTGGTGACGATGGTCTCGGCAGAGCTTTCAATCGGGATGCCGTTGGTGGTGCGGCACTTGGCGGTGATCGCCTTGCGCAGTTCCAGGATGCCCGCCGACGCGACATAGTGGGTCTGGTTGTCTTTGAGGGCGCGGACCATCGCTTCTTTGATATGGTCGGGTACATCGAAGCTCGGTTCGCCGCTTTCTAGGCGATAGGGCTTCTCCATCTTCAGGATCGCATCGCGCACGATGACGATGCCCGATAATTCAACGCGGTCAATTACTTCAGCCATAGGATTTGCCTCCTTATGAATGGGCAGAGGCACGCGGGGGCGTGCCGGGTCGCGGCCCTGAGGCCGTGCCGAACAGGTCCATATGGCTTGTGCATCGTTGCAAAGCGCGGGAAAATAACAATGCCCAGCCTTCGTTGCAAGGACGAAGCTGGGCGCTCGTGGTGCCACCTTGCTTTGCACGCCGGGGATGGCGTGCCTTTGTGGCGGCTCGGTAACGGGAGCCAGGCGGCCCGGCCTACTACCGCGCGGGGCGGATTCTGCCAGGCGGCTCGTGAGGGTCGCTTCGCCGGTCGGGCCGGGCCGCCCTTTCAGCCAGGGGGCGGGTCTCTGTGCCGGGGAACCGGGTACTGGTCTCAGTCAACGCCGAGGGTATCAATTTGTCTGCCTCTATTGTACCCGCAACCGGGATCGGGCGTCAAGGTGTTCACCACGGAGACACGGAGAACACGGAGATCTCCGCGTTCTCCGTGTCTCCGTGGTGAACTCGTCAGATGCTGATGCCCGTCAGGGTCAGGTTGCGCGGGTGTTCCAGGCCGAAGGTGTAGGCGATAGGCTGCTTGGCCTGGGGAGCCAAGGTCAGCACCCATTTGAGGATGTTCAGATCGGTTTGCTCGGCGGGGGCGGGGTTCACCTCCTGAAGCTTGATCTTGATCTCCTCGTGGCGCGAGACGGGCACCTGGTCGAAGACGGTCACGCGGGCCGGGCGGTCCAGGTTGTTGGTCAGCGTGATCGTGTAGCTGTAGACCGTGCGCCGGGTGTTGCCGAGCAGCGCCTTCGACGTGGCCCGCTCGGTCAGTTCGCGCTTGACCTTGATCCGGTCGTCGGTCCCCAATTGCACCTCGAACTCCTCGTTCGGCACGATCAGGTCGAGCCGGGTCGCGGCGACAAAGTCGTTGCCCTGGAAGATGTTGGCCGCCCCGGCCAGGAAGGTAAACGGCGAGGTGTTCTTGATCGTCGCCCGCAAATACGCTTCTTCGGCCAGCTTGGGCAGGGTGACATAATCGAGGTTCGCACCGAGGTCCAGCACGGTGATCGTCGTCTTGTGCGGCGAACCGTCGGAGGGCACGGCGACCGGGCGGGCCACGCGGTAGGTCAGGGCCGCTCCGCTGTTCTCGATGGCGGCCTGGGCCACTTCGGCAGGCGGTGGGGGGGGCGGCAGGGCAGTGGTTTGTGCCCGCATCTCATCGCGGTCCTGGGGGGCCGCGCCGCCGACTGCCTGCATCGGGGCCGGGGCGGACATCGCCATGCGCGGCATGGGCGGGGGCAGCGGGCGGTACACATCCACATACCAGGGCTGGAGTTCGGGGATGGTCGCGCTGCTGGCCGGGCGGGCCGTGGAGAGCGCCAGTTCGACGGCGGGCCAGTCCTCGCCCGACTGTTGGCGCACCCCCGCCAGGTAAGTCACGGTGACGGTGGTGTCCACCAGCCGCACATCATACAGCGGCTCCCATGACGCCCCGCGCACCATATAGGTGATCTCCAGGTCCAGGTCGGTTTCGGCGGTCGCTTCCAGGGCCACATGGATCTCGCGGCGCTGCTGCGGGTTGCCTTTGCTGCCCTGCTTCAGCCGGGATTGGAGGGCCTCCAGTTCGCGGGCCAGGTCGCGCCGTTGTTTGGCCCGCTCGCGTTTGCGGATCAAAATGTCGGCGGTTT
>JBBSAN010000212.1:0-9625 GCA_038252265.1 Chloroflexia bacterium | reverse complement strand
GTGGTTCCATGCCGGGAAACGACGGTCCAAAACGGCATTTTGGATGCTTTTTCTCGGCAACGATCCTACATGTTGTGGTGCATCCTGCAAGATAGCCCATATCTTGTGCTGATCGAGCAAAAAGTAGGCTGAGTAGTTACGCAAATAGAAGGGCAATCCGATGATGCCATAGAAGGTGCGCTCTTGCGGGGTGCCGGGTCCAAAGCAGCTTGAGCAAAAGGCAAAGAAGAAGAGAAGGAGCATAGCCAGCATGAACCACACGATGGTCGTTCCGATTGTAACCAGCCCAGGGGTGATCCAGCGCCAGGCACCGGAGGACCGCCGATAGACCAGGCGGGTCACAGTCAGGTGCAGGGTGAGCAACAGGACCAGGAGGCTACCCGTGATCCAGGCGATACTAATTGCATAATCATTCATCAGTATAATCATCCGATCTGGTGTGTTCCACAACGCCGGTCGGTGGCGGCTGCTAATAACAGCATAGCAGGATCGCACCGTAGGGCCATCCGTACTTTCACCAGAGTTTGGACAGAGGCACACGCGCAGGGTATCCGTAAAATTACGGGGGTGCGACCAATAGTTTTGCACGCACAAAGCATCGTAGAGCAGAGACGCTGCGGATCGGCGCGAGGACCGCCTTATGAGGCCCCGCCGGGGCCAGCGGGCCAGCTCCCGGCACCCCGTCGCGTCGCTGATCCGCCCTCGCGCCGCGCGGATCTTGCGCCATTGGACCCTGGCGGCGGCGGCGCGACGCCTGTGCAAAACTATTGGCCGCACCCAAATTACGGATAGGGGTAGACATAAGGGCGGCTAGAGGTTAATATAGGGGAACAATCGTACCAGCCTTGCATCGCAGATCGGGGAGAACCCTGGATGGAGCTATCGCCCACCCCCGCCGATATCAGGCCCGCCGCGCCGGAGCCGGGCCTGCCCCTGCCGCCCACCCCGTTGATCGGGCGGGCGCGGGAGCAGGCCGCTGCCGTCGCATTGCTGGCCCGGCCCGAGGTGCGCCTGCTGACCCTGACCGGGACCAGCGGGGTGGGCAAGACGCGGCTCGCTCTGGAAGTGGCCGGGGCGGTGCGCAATTCCTTTCCCGACGGGATCGTCTTCGTCTCGCTCGGTGCCCTCCACGACCCTAATCTGGTGGTGCCCACGCTAGCCCAGGCGCTCGGCGTCAAAGAAGAGGTCATCCCCGGCGGCCACCTGCCCCTGCTGACCCATCTGCACACCTACCTGCGCGACCGCACCCTGCTGCTGGTGTTCGACAGCTTCGAGCATCTGCTGCCCGCCGCCGAGCTGGTGGCCGACTTGCTGGCGAACGGCCCCCGGCTGAAGGTGCTGATCACCAGCCGGACAGTGCTGCACCTGCGCGGCGAACATGATCTCCAGGTGCTCCCCCTGGCGACTCCCGACCCGGCCCACCTGCCCGCGCTGGCCGCGTTGGCCGCCTCGCCCGCCGTCGCGCTGTTTGTGGCTCGGGCCGCTGCGGTCAAACCCGACTTCGCGCTGACTACGGCCAACGCGCCCACCGTGGCCGCCATTTGCCACCGCCTGGACGGGCTGCCGCTCGCCATCGAATTAGCCGCCGCCTGGGTCAAAATCCTGCCCCTCCCGGCTTTGCTGGACCGGCTCGATCACCGGCTCCTGCTCCTGACCGGCGGGGCGCGCGACCTGCCTGCCCGCCAGCAAACCCTGCGCGCCGCCCTCGACTGGAGCTACGATCTGCTCGACGCGGCGGAGCAGGCCCTGTTCCGCCGCCTCTCCGTCTTCGCCGGAGGCGCGACCCTGGCCGCTATCGAGGCAGTGGTGGGGGGTGGGGGGTTGGAGGTTGGGGGTTGGTCAGCCGAACCAGATCCCGAACACGATCCAAAATCCAAAATCCAAAATCCAAAATCACTATCCCCCCACCCCCAACCCCCAACCCCTCTCGCCGTCGTCGCCTCGCTGGTGGACAAGAGCCTGGTCCAGGCCGAAACGGGGGTGGAGGGGGAGCCGCGCTTCACCATGCTCGAAACCATCCGCGAATATGCGCTGGAACACCTGGCGGCGGCAGGCGAGGCCGATGCCCTCTTTCGTGCCCATGCCCACTATATCTTTGCCCAGGTCGAGGCTGCCGAGTCGCAACTGACCGGGGTCGAGCGAGGGCGGTGGTTGGCCCGGCTGGAGCAGGAGCACGATAACCTGCGGGCGGCTCTGGCCTGGACCCAGCGCGCCCCTGCTGCCGACCCGATCGGCCTGCGGCTGCGCTGGGACCTCTCCTGGTTCTGGTATTTCCGGGGCTATCTGAGCGAGGGCCGGGCCTGGGCCGAGGGGATGCTGGCCCGCGACGACCTGCGGGTCCACGCCGACGAATGGGCGCGGTTGTTGGGCAGCGCGGGGGTGCTAGCTTACCTGCAAAGCGACTACACCGCAGCGCGTGCCCGGCTGGAGGCCAGCGCTGCCCATTGGCGCGCGGGCGACGGCGATGATGTGCGCCCCCTGGCCTATGCCCTGGTCTTTCTCGGCCAGGTGCGTGCCCGGCTGGGCGAAGCAGGAGCCGCCGTCCCCAGTGCGGAAGGCGTGGCCTTCTTCCGCACCACCACCGATACCTGGGGCCTGGCCCTGGCCCTCGACCTGCACGGCGAAGTGGCCCGCCTGAGCGGAAACGATCGGGAATGCGCCGCGCTCCATACCGAAAGCCTGGTCCTCTTCCGCGCTCTGGGCGACCGCTGGGGCACGGCGCTGGCCCTGAGCAACCTGGGCCGGGTAACAGCACGCCTGGGCGATCGGGCCGGGGCGCGCGCCCGGCTCGAAGAAGCCCTGGCGATCCAGCGGGAACTGGGCGATAAATGGAACTGCGCCTGGACGCTGCGGACCCTGGGCGAAGTGTTGCGGGCCGGCGGCGCGGGGGCAGAGGCAGCCCCTTTGCTGGAAGAAAGCGCCCGCCTGCTGCGTGAACTGGGCGACACCGGCAGCCACGGGGATGCACTCCCCCCCACCCTGGCAGAACCCGCACCACCCGCGCCATCGGATCTGCTGCGCCTGACGGCGCGCGAACGAGACGTGCTGCGCCTGGTGGCGGAAGGGCTGACCGATGGGCAGGTTGCCACCCAGCTAGTGCTCAGCCCGCGCACCGTACAGTCGCACCTGTCCACCATCTACAGCAAGCTGGGGGTTGCCACCCGCACCGCTGCCGTGCGCATCGCCCTCGATCAGCACCTCGTCTAGCCCGGCCCGCCGGGGCAGCGGTCGAGGCCCCTTGTGCCTGGCTCACGCATCAAGTATACTGAGGCTATCGGTCCGCCGTTTTATCCCCGTGTGTTCGCGACGTAGCTAGAGCGCCCGACGCGTTGTCGTCTGACAATCACTGGCAAGGAGGGCACGGGACTGATGCCTGACAATACCCGCGAACCCCAACCTATTGTGGTCGCCCGCAGCGATCGGCCTCCTGTCCCCGACGCCGAGAAGATGATGCTCACGCCGCTCAATATCGGGCTGCGGACGATGGAGCCGTACCTCACTCCGGACAGCCGGGCGGCGATTGTGGCGCAGTTCAGGACGTACCTGGACACTGTCAATCATCCCATCCTGGTGAGTAATGCCTTTGTCGATGCGGTCTGCCGGGCGGGGTTCCCGCTGATGTCCCTGCCCGAAGCGCGCCTCCGGCTGGCCCGCCTCTCCGTCGCCCAGTACCAGCAATCGATCCTGGGGCGCGTGATGCTGGCCCCGATCCGGCTCATGGGCATGGAGCGCGTGCTCAAGCAAATTCCCCGGCAGTTCGCCGCCACGACCAATTATGGCACCCGCTGGGTCGCCATGCGCGGCCCGCAGCACTGGCTCCTGGAATTCGAGGACGAACTCATGCACCCGGAAACCCCGCAGGGCAGCGTCGAGGCAGTCGGGGAATTTGTGGGGGTTAAGCAACTCCGCGTCGTCTTCACCCTGCGGGCACCGCGCCATTACGCTTACGATATTACCTGGAGCAACTCATAGGGGAGTCGCGCTGCTCCAGAGCAAGCCGTAGCATTTTTCGGGCTGTGATAGGGGTAAAATTTAGGGGACCTGGGCAGATTGTGGTACAGTAGATAGGATCAGGAGCAAAACCGGGCACCGGCAGCAGGCCGCAGGACACCAGCAGGCGTGCCGCCCCAGGAGCAGGAACAGAGGAGCGGATTAATGGTCAGCGCCTTTTCGTTTGGCGCATGGGTCAGACAGCGACGGCGGGAACAGGAGTGGACCCAGGAGACCCTGGCGGCCCAGGTGGGGTGTTCGCCCGCGTTGATACGCAAGATCGAAGCGGGCGAGCGCCGCCCCTCGCGCCAGGTTGCCGAATTGCTGGTGGAGCGGCTGGCCGAGGCCCCCGACGAGCACGAACAGATACTGCGGCTGGCCCGGATGGAGCTGCGCGGGCTGGAAGAGTCGCCTGCCCTCCCCCTCGCCATACCTGCGCCGCCCGCCCCCCCACCGGCGCCCTCCAGTAACCTGCCAACCATGCTCACCCCGTTGCTGGGGCGCGGGGACGACGTGGCCGTTGTGCGCGCTTACCTGACCGCGCCGGAGGTGCGCCTGCTGACCCTCACCGGGCCGCCGGGGATCGGGAAAACCCGCCTGAGCCTGGAAGTAGCGGCGGGTCTGGGCGGGCACTTCCCCGACGAGTGTACTTTGTTGGGCTGGCCCCGATCAGCGATCCGGCCCTGGTCGGCGCGACCATCGCCCAGACGCTGGGGATGCAAGAAGCGGGCACCAGGTCCTTCAGGCCAACCTGACCCAGTATTTACGCGAGAAGCAACTGCTCCTGCTGCTGGACAACTTCAAGCAGGTGGTCTCCGCGGCCCCGGTCGTGACCGACTGCTGGCGGCCTGCCCCCGGTTGAAAGTGCTGGTGACCAGCCGCGAGGCGCTGCATGTGCGCAGCGAACGGGTCTGGCCCGTGCCGCCGCTGGCAGTGCCCGCCGCTGGCCCGCCTGCCGACCTGACGGCGCTGGCCGCGATCCCTGCCGTCGCCCTGTTCATCGAACGCGCCCAGGCGGTGCGCCCGGCCTTCGCCCTCACCGCCGAGAACGCTGGGGCCATCGCCGCCATTTGTGCCGGGCTGGATGGGCTGCCCCTGGCGATCGAGATCGCAGCGGCGCGGATCAAGCTCCTATCGCCCCAGGAGATCGCCGCCCGGCTCAATCAACGGCTGAAGATGCTGGTCGGCGGTCCCCGCGACCTGCCCGCCCGCCACCAGACCCTGCGCGACGCGATCGGTTGGAGCTATGATCTGCTCGATGCCGGGGAGCAACGGCTGTTCGCCCGGCTGGGCGTCTTCGTCGGGGGCTTCAGCCTGGCGGCGGCAGAGGCCGTGGGCAACGCCGTGGGCGACCTGCCGCTGGAACTGGTGGACGGGCTGACCTCGCTGCTGGACAAAAGCCTGCTGGGGCAAGAGCCGGGCAGCGACGGCGATTTGCGTTTTCGGATGCTGGTGACAATCCGCGAGTACGCCCTGGAGCACCTGGTGGCGAGTGGCGAGGCCGAGACCCTGCGGCGGCGGCACGCCGAATATTATCTGGCCCTGGCCGAGGCGGCGGAGCCACACCTGCGCGGGCCGCAGGCGCGGGCCTGGGTGGAGCAGCTTGAAACCGCCCACGACAACCTGCGTGCCGCCCTGACCTGGGGGCTGACCGCACCCGACGGGGCCGCGCTGGGGCTGCGCCTGGCCGGGGCGCTCTGGTCGTTCTGGCACACCCAGGGCCACATCGCCGAAGGCCGGGGCTGGCTGGAGCGTGCCCTGGCCCTGCCGGTGGAGTCCACCCCCCGGCGGGCGCGGGCTGTGGCCCTGCTCGGCATCGGCAACATCGCCTGGTCGCAGGGCGACCTCGCTGCCGCCCGCGCTTTCGAGGAAGCGAGCATCGCCGCCTGGCGCGAGGTGGGCGATCGCCAGGGCCGGGCCGGGGCCGAAATCCTGCTGGGGGGCGTGCTGGTCGAACAGGGCGAGTTGGCCCAGGCGCGCGCCCTGCTGGAAGAGAGCATCGCCCTGACCCGCGAGTTGGGCGACCGCCGCCTGCTGAGCTGGGCCATCTACGACCTGGGCGTGGTCAACCTGCGCAAGGACGGCCATGCTACGGCCCGCCCCTACTTCGAGGAGGCGCTGGCGTTGGCGCGCGCGGTCGGCAATCCCGCCGACATGGTGCCGCTGCTCTGTGCGTTGGCCGACGCCCGCTCGCTGGCCGGAGACGAGGCGGCGGCCAGGCCCCTGGCCGAAGAGAGCCTGGCGCTGGCCCGCCACCTGAGCGACCGGCGGGCGGAGGCGCGCGCCCTCCATACGCTGGCCTTCATCACCTACCGGCACGGCGACTACAAACACGCCGCCGCGCTGTTCGCCGAGAAGCTGGTCCTGGTCCGCAGCCTGGGCGATAAACGCGGGATCGCCTGGGCGCTGAACCACCTGGGCGACGTGGTCCGCAGCCAGGGCGATTATATCGAGGCGGCCACTTTCTACGCCGAAAGCCTGGCCCTGTTCGAGGAGCGGGGCGATAAGCACGGCATCGCCGTTGGGCGGCACAACCTGGGCTATATCGCGCAGCACCTGGGCGATTTGCCGCAGGCGGCGGCGCGCTTCCGCGATAGCCTGGTCCTGTTCCACGAACTGGGGCACCCCTGGAGCGTGGCCGACGCGCTGGTCGGGATGGCCGGGGTGTGGGGCCACGAGGAGCGGGCCGAAGGAGCCGCCCGCCTGCTGGGGGCCGCCGAGGCCCTCCACGCCGCCGTCGATCCCAGCGGTGCCCTGCTAGAACCGGCCAACCGGGGGGAGTGGGAGCGCACGGTCGCCATGACCCATGCACAGGTAGAGGAACACATCAGGGAAATCGCCTGGGCGGAAGGCCACGCCCTGGGCCTGCAAGAGGCTATCGCCTACGCGATGGCCGCCGGGCAGCACCACCACCCGTAGTCCCCCCGAATCGCCAGACGGGAGTGAGGCACCCTGCGCCCCACTCCCGCCGCCCAGATTGCGGGCCGCTCAGATCAGCATGGCGATCGGCGTAGAGACCCGCCCGTTGGCGGCAACCGGGTCTGTCACCCGCACCGCCTCGGCCTGCGCCCGCACCAGCAGCACCGGGCGGGTCGTGCCCTGCACCACCTTCAGCGCCACGCTGCCCAGCCAGAGTTGCTGGAGGCCGCTCCGCCCGTGGGTCGCCATGATAATCAGGTCAGCTTCGGAATACTCACTCTCGCGCAAGATCGCCGCTGCGGGATGCCCATAGAGCACCTGCGTTTCGACCCGCAGCCCCCCGGTCAGCAGCCCGGCAGCCGTCGTCGCCAGATACTGCTCGAGCCGATCGCGCTCCGCGTGCGCTGCCGGAGAGAGATGCGGCGGCACCACGCCACCCGCCGCCGCCGCCCGATCATCGCGGACCGGCACCACCGCCGCCAGATGCAGCGTCGCGTCCAGCGCGGCAGCCAGTTGCCGGGCCGGATCGATGGCCTGCTCGGCTACCGTCGATCCATCCAGCGGCACCAGGATGTGATCATAAGGGGCGGCGAGTTCCACCACCACCGACTGGCCTACCGGGGGCCGCGCCAGCAAGAGCGGCACCGGGGAGGCATGGAGGACGCGCTCGGCCACGCTGCCGAACACCCAACGACCCAGCCCGCTCCGCCCATGCGTTGCCATCGCAATCAGCAAGCCTGCGGCTCGCTCTTGCGCATAGGCCACGATCGTGCTGGCCGGATCACCGTCCAACACTGCCGTCTGAATGGTCAGATCCGCTGTATCCAGCCGCTCAATAACGCTCGTCAGGTAGTCATGCGCCTCTACCGCGTCCCCTTCCCAGGCGTCGTAGGTCCCGGCCATCCCCGGAACGGCCCCGGTCAGCGGATCGGTGATGACGGGGAGGGGGACCACACGCAGCAGGATCAGCGTGCCGTGGGTCGCGTGGGCCAGCCGCACCGCGTGCGGCAAGATGGTCTCGGCCAGGGCGGAGCCATCCAGGGGTACCAAGATATGTCGTTGCATGTCAGTGTCCTCCTTTGAATAGGGAATGTGAAGGGGCCGCCCTTGCCGACGGAACCTAATCCCTCATCCGTATAAGTCTATTTTCGCACCGATCTATGAACAGGTGGGTGTACAGAGGTGTCCGTTCGGTGAAGCGTGGCGCAGTGCAGACGCCGGAGAACCAGGGCAAAACGATAGAACGAACAACAGTAAACAGAGGCGCACCCGTGGGTGCGCCTCTGCTGTGTGGTGCCGTGTTTGCGGCGATTACGGCGTCACCGGAGTCGGTGGAGTTGCGCCGCCGACCGGGGCCTGGCGACCCAGGAGCCGTCCGCGCTGCCACGGCGTGCCGAGCATCGGCAGGAGGAAGCGGTCGACGCCGATCCAACCGGCGACCTTCCAGGCCAGGATGATGCTGAAGGCCAGGATGAGGAGGATGGGGTTGCTGCTGGTCGAGCCGGAGAGCATGAAGGACATGTTCATCAGGATGCCGCCTGCCGCCGCCACGCCGACCAGGGCACCGAAGATCAGGCCCAGCCCCACGGCCAACTCACCGAAGACGATCACCTTGCCGAACCAGCTATAGGCCTGGTTGTCGAGCAAGAATTGCAGGAAGTTGCGCCACCAATCGTAGGAGATCGCCGCATGGGCGGGCGGAGCGGGCACGGCGACCGCACCTTTCCAGAAGCCTTGCAGGGCGACGCCGGTATCCAGCCACTTGGGATCCTGGAACTTGTGCCAGCCTGCGGTGAGCCAGTCCCAGCCGACGAAGAGCCGGATCGGCAGCCAGAGGGCGGCGGCGCGGGTATCCTGGAAGAGGAAGCGGGCCAGGGGCGGGTCGGCCACGTGGGTCGAGGTGGTGCCGCTGGTTTCGGCGGTATGGGTGTCGCGGGTGACGGCGATATACGCGCCCCCGGCGGCGATGGCACCGACCACGATGGCGCCGAGTAGCCCCTGGTCGGTCGCATAGCCGAAGAACAAGCCTAATAGTGTTGCTGCTCCGATGATGATCATAGAACCGGTAGACATGGGAATCCTCCTTGTTGTGCATCAATAAACGCTGCCACGAACCGCCTGTCGAAGGTCGCCCACCGTACTGGAATGAGTGAGAATACCTACCAAAACCAGATGGACGCCCTGGCGCTGATCCTGCGGACCAGCCTGTTTGAAATCGCTAAGCAAGTTCGGGAACGTTGTCACTTGCTTATGGGCCTATTATCTCGTATGCGCCTGACAACATGGGTATACAATGGTGAACGAATCGTGACAATAGATAACAGCTTCACAAAGTATTTACCGCACGTTACCTGACCCGGCGAGGCGGGGGCGTCCGATCCGGTGAGTCGGCCCGGTCCCGGGACAAATAGACAGGGGATGAACACCCGATGTGTTCATCCCCTGCCCTCGGTGCTCGTCTGCACTCTCGCAACGCCTACATCTGCACGGTCAACTCCTGCCGTCCGGCCACTATGAGCCGCACGGTCAGCCGCCCCGTCGCCGGGTCGAACGCCCACTCCGGCGCGGGGCCAGCCGCCTGGACAGCCGCGACGTCCGGCACCTGTGTGCAGGTCAGCGTCACCGGCAGCGGCGGGCCGTCCGGCTCCGGCCCCAGTTGTTCGAGCGCCAGGTGGAGGGTGCGCCCGGCGGCGTCATACTCGGCACGAGCCACGCC
>JBBSAN010000211.1:0-9633 GCA_038252265.1 Chloroflexia bacterium | reverse complement strand
GCGGATCATGATGTATGCCAACCACAACATGTTGTGGTTCCACGCCGGGAACCGACGGTCCAAAATGGCATTTTGGATGCTTTTTCTCGGCGGCGTTCCTACATATTGTGGTGCATCCTGCAAGATAGCCCCTATCTTGTGATGATCGAGCAAAAAGTGGGCTGAGTAGTTACTACGGACTCGCGTGTCTGCTTCTACGCAGATCCTTTTAATTGCTGAGTATAGGCACGGTTAGCTGGGGAGGGTGCGGTGAGCGAAGGAGGACCGGAGGGGCCGCCGCCACGCGGGCAGGCTCGCGGTGAGCGGCTGGTAAACCGGACGCGGGGCGGGCGGGTGCTGGCAGCGGATGTGTACGGGGTGGCCGGGTTCGGCGGGCGGTTGCTGGGGCTGATGGGGCATCCGGGGCTGCCGCCGGGGCAGGCGCTGGTGCTGGATGGCGATAACAGCATCCACACGCTGTTTATGCGCTTCCCCATTGACGTGATCTTTCTGGACAAGACGGGGCGAGTGAAGCACCTGTACCATGCCATGCCGCCCTGGCGGGTGAGCCGGGTGGTGTTCGGCAGCAACCGGATTGTGGAATTACCCCCCGGCGTGCTCGATGCAACCGAGACCGAAGTGGGGGATGAGTTGGTGTTCGAGCCGCGCCCGTGAGCCGCCCTGCTGTCCCGCCCGCGCTCCCGCGCCGCCTGTTGGCAGTGCTGGTCGATCTGCTCTTTCCGCCGCGCTGTGGCGGCTGTGGGGGCGTCGGCACCTGGCTGTGCGATTCGTGCATCGCCCAGATCGAGCCGCCCTATCCGGCGGGCTGGACCTGTGGGGGCTGCGGGAGTGCCGAATGGGGCACCTGTCGCCGTTGTGGCAACGCGCCGCTGGCGGGGTTCCTGGTGGTGGGGGTGTTCGAGGGGCCGCTGCGCGAGGCGATCCACCGGCTGAAATATGGGCGGCAGCGCGCACTGGCTCCGGCCCTGGCGCGGCTGCTGGGGCTGGGGTTGGACCACACGCCGTCGCCCTGGGCCGACGCCAGGCCGCCCCTGCTCCCGGTGCCGCTGCACCCCCGGCGCACCCGCGAGCGCGGCTTCAGCCAGACCGCGTTGCTGGCCGAGGCGCTGGCCGTGCAGGGGGGCTATCCCGCCCTGGACGGATTGGCGCGCATCCGGGCGACGCCGCCCCAGGTGGGCCTCTCGGCGGCGCAGCGGCAGGCCAACATGGCCGGGGCGTTCGCCTGGCAGGGATCCGTGCCCCCGCCGCCCGGCCCGATCTTGCTGGTGGATGATGTGTACACGAGCGGGGCGACCATGGCGGCGGCAGCCCAGGCGTTGCGACAGGCCGGAGCCGGGCCGGTGTACGGGGTGGTACTGGCGCGGCCTCGGACGGTTTAGGGGTTGGGGGTGGGGGTTGGGGATCAGGGATCAGGATTACGTTTCACGCACCACGCACCACGCACCACGCGCCACGCGCCACGCGGCGAACCACCTTTGAGTTCTAGCTGGTCTATGGTATAGTAGGTTTACCAGTTCGTGGCGGATCGCGTCCAGCCGGGCGGGGGCCTGGTATTCCGGCCTCGGTATGGTACAACTTCACCCCCCAGAGCGTCCCCCCATTCTGACGCTACCGTAGAGAGGACCGTAAATGAGCGCGCAGCCGCCCCGGCGTACCCAGCCTAAATCTTCGACCCCCCAGCGCCCCCCGGCACGAAGTTCCGCCCCCCCACCGCGAGGAGCCGCCCCCCCATCTTCGGCCCGCCGCCAGTCTAGTACCCGCCCCCCGACCAACCGCCCCGCGCCCGCCGCGCAGAATAGCGGCACGGCCCGGATGATTGCCATTGGGGGGAGTGTGTTGCTCCTGGTGGTGGCTTTGTTCGTCATCTTTCTTATTACCCAGCCGAAAGGCAGCGGAACGCCCGCCGCCGTGAGCAACACCCCGACCAGCGTCGCTGGCATGACCTTGCCGACGGCGGGGGGGAGCAGCCAGGCAACCGCCGGAACCAGCGGGGCGACCACCGGCACGATTCCCGGCGAGATCGCCCAGACCTTCACCGATCGCGGGCACACCACCGATCCGATCACCTACAAAGAAGTGCCGCCGATGGGTGGCCCGCACTGGAATGACTGGATCAATTGCGGCATCTATGACAAGCCGCTCCAGAACGAGCAGGCCGTCCACTCGCTGGAACACGGCGCGGTCTGGATCACCTACCGGCCCGACCTGCCCACGGCCCAGGTGGAGACGCTGCGCAACCTTGTGCGCCAGAGCGGCTACCGGCTGCTGAGTCCCTACACCAACCTGCCGCACCCGGTAGTGGCGACGGCGTGGGGCTACCAGTTGGCGCTGGAGAGCGTCGATGACCCCCGGCTGGCGCAGTTTGTGCTCCTCCACCAGCAGGACCCGAACGGGCCGGAACCGGGTGCCTCGTGCAGTGGTAGCGTGGGGTCGCCGATCCCCTAGGAGCCTGCCCGCTACACTTCTCCAAACCTGCTCTCACTCTTAAACGAAGAAGGGGCGACCAATTCGGTCGCCCCCTCTTTGTAATGGCGCTACATGTCCTGTACGTGTTTAGAAATCAGCGGAGTGGCTGTATTGGTCGTGGTCGGCGCGTACGCAACTGTCCTCCATTTCTGACTTCTGATTTCTGACTTCTGACTTCTGATTTCTGATCACAGTTCGCCGCTGACCTGGGCGAAGGACCAGCGCATGTCCACGAGGCCGACAGGGACATTGAGCAGGGTGGCAAGTTCGGCGGCGGTGAATTCGTCGCCATAGGTGCGGACGGCGCTGAGGGGGACGAGGAGCAGGGCCGCGCCCAGTTGGGCTTCGTGCTCGTAGGGGTCGCGGAACCATTCGCCGGGCTGGCAGGTGTAAAGGCGGTGGGGGTGGTAGGCGATGATGTGGCCGACCTCGTGGCCTTCGGCGGCGCGTTGCCAGGCCGTGCTCAGGGTCTCGTTGATGCCGATGTGGATCTCGCGGGGGCGGACGACGGCGAAGCCCAGGGTCAACGGGGTGAACGGGTAGCGCCGCACGGTGAAGCGGTCGAGCAGGCTATCAAGGCTGACCGGCACACGCTCATGCAGCCGGTAGCGGCGAATGAGAAATTCGATTGTGTCGTGGGTGTTGTCGTCCATCTGTTCCCCCGCCAACGGTACGCGTGGCTGGTGGTCGGTGCTCAATGATCGGTGCTTTCGCCAGGAGCTAGAATAGGCCCGGTGGCCCCTGGTCCGGGGATGTATTTGCGGTGGTGCCGACGTGGGCGCGCTCGTCGGCCAGGATCCGTTGCAGGACGCCGATGATGATGGTGCGGTCGTGCTGGGGCAAGGAGTCGATCTGGTGGACATATAGCTCCAGGGCGGGGTCCAGATCCGGCTCCCGCACGGTGAGCAGGTGGCCCAGGCCCGCCGCCGTGTAGAGGTCGGCCAGCGGCACGGCCAATGCCCCGGCCAGCCGTTGCAGCACGGCAGCCGACGGTTGGGCTAGCCCCCGCTCCAGCTTGGAGAGATAGCCGCTGCTGACCTGGGCGGTCAGGGCCAGTTCTTCCTGGCTCAAGCCGCGTTCTTCGCGCTGTCGTCGCACCAGTTGTCCGATCATTACCTTCTCAACTTAACATAAAGTTCACTAAGAGGCGTTTTTGTTGACGGAGGGCTATTATAACACGGTCCCCGCTAATACACAACGCGAACATAGATTCTATTTACCCTTGTAACGGGCGCGTCCAGCCGCAGTGATACAACGAACCACCGCCCAAAAGGCCGCGCGGGGAAGTAGAAATTAGAAGTCAGAAATCAGAAGTCAGAAATTAGAAGTCAGAAATCAGGGGTCAGGAGTCCGGATCGGCTATTAGCCTTTCCCTATCAGCTATGTAAGGTGCTTCAGCGGCATCTGTTCCTTCTTTGACCAGACGTATCTGACTTCTGACTTCTGATTTCTACTTCCGTCCTTGACACGGGGCAGGGATTACCGCTATAATAAACGTGGTGCCGTGGGAGACGGCCCGCTTTGCACATTTTAATTGCATCGCCTGAGACAGCCGGCGCGGCGTAAGCCGCTTAAACCAACAGCCTGCCGAGGTCCTGTAAACACCTGCCGCCCCCTGGGGACTGGCGCATCGCATAGGCGGTGCGTGCCTCATGTGGTCCTCGCGTGCTTATGGTCCCCGTGCCTCGCTGGCCGGGGATTTTTGTTGCGATTCGAGATGAGGGGAGGTGAAAACGAGAGAATGCCAACACCAAAGAAAGAAGCCACAATCGGCGAATTGGCCGACTTGCTGAAGAAGAGTCAGGTGGCGGTGCTAACCGATTATCGCGGGATGACGGTGGCGACCATTACTCAGTTGCGCCGCGCACTGCGTGATAAAGGCGTGGAATACCACGTCACCAAGAACACGCTGATGACGCGGGCGGCGCAGGAAGCCGGGCTGCCCCAGCTCGAACAGATGCTGACCGGGCCGACAGCCATCGCCTTTGTGGGCGACGACATCGCCGGGGGCATCAAGGCGCTGAACGATTTCTCGCGCACGGCGCGCTTGCCCGACCTGATTCGGGGGGCGTTGTTCGGCCCCAGCCTGGTGCCTGCCGATAAGGTGGCCGACCTGGCAACCATCCCGACGCGCCCGCAGTTGTACGGGCAGATCGTCGGCACAATCAACGGCCCGCTGACCCAACTGGTCGGCTCGTTGAACGGGCTGCTGGGCAATCTGGTCAACACGTTGCAGAACTATGCCGACAAGCAAGGCGAGGGGACAACCGTGGCCGAGGCCGCGCCCGCCGAAGGCTAGACGGTTGCCGACGATGGTGCGCCGCTTGCGGATGAATGTCCGCGCTGCATGATCATTTGCCAGCTTGATACTTGATTATATTGATTCTATAGACTAGAACAAAGAAGGAGACTAGGACGATGGCTCGTTCGCGTGCGGAAATTATCGAGGACATTGAGCAGTTGCCGGTGCTGGATCTGGTGGCGCTGGTGAAGGAAATGCAGGACAAGTGGGGCGTGTCGGCTATGCCGGCCATGCCGATGGGTGGCTTTGCCATGCCAACGGCGGCAGCAGGCGACGGCGCAGCTCCGGTAGAAGAGAAGGAAGAGCAGACCGAGTTCACGGTGATGCTGACCGACTTTGGGGCCAACAAGATCCAGGTGATCAAGGCGGTGCGTGAGCTGACCGGCCTGGGCCTGAAGGAAGCCAAGGATCTGGTAGAAGGCGCGCCGAAGGCGGTCAAGGAGAACGTGAACAAGGAAGAGGCCGAGGCGGCCAAGACCAAGCTGGAAGACGCGGGCGCGAAGGCCGAGGTCAAGTAAGCCCCTGGGGAGGGGGGCCGGCGGTTGGGGCCTGGGACTTGTCCCGCCCCGGCGGCGGCCCCCGTTCTCGCCCTTGCATAAACAGGCCAGATTCGGTATAATAGTCGGGCCGGAACGGGGCGTAGCGCAGCCCGGTAGCGCACTTGAATGGGGTTCAAGAGGTCGCACGTTCGAATCGTGTCGCCCCGACCATCAATACAGCCTATGTATAGGCATGATAAGCGCCTGGATGATTCAATCATCCAGGCGCTTATGGTTAAAATGAGGCCAAACTTTCAACAAAAGCAAGAGGTCCGCGCATAATAGGGTGCTTATTCTGCTTACAGGCTGTGCGGGCGCGGGGGTTGCGCGCCCGTATCGATCAACTCCAGCCGCGCCTCGGCCCGGCGAGAGCAGGTGTGGTACAATGCGTCTCGGAACTGCGAAGGCGTCGCGTCGAGTGTATGCATCCCCGAGAGTCTGACCGCCGTTCCTTGTTTTAGCAAGCTCCATTACTCTAAACTCAAGTAATCGTGGATCGCGCCTAAAAGGGCCTGTTGAGCGGCTGCGTCATGCCAGGCACCTTCCTTATGTCCATCGCAGGAGGAACCCATGCAACGGATCATTCCGGCGGGTAGGGTGCGTACACGGATGCGCTTTTCTCTCTGGATACTCGCGGTGGGGGCGGTGTTCGGCCTCGCCCTGGCCTTGCGCCTCGCGTGCCTGGACTGCTCTAGCCTGTGGATGGACGAGGTCGATTCGATTGCCCTCGCGCAGCACGGGATCGGCGCGATTTTCAGCGAGCGATTCGGCCTGTTCGCCAACCAAACCCCCTGGCACTACGTGCTGGTCTGGCTCACCATCCAGCCGGTCGATCCTGCGCTGACGAGTGGACTGGTCCGCTTGCCGTCGGCCCTGGCCGGGGCGCTGCTGGTCCCGGCGACCTTCGCCCTGGGGTGGGAGTGGTTCGGGCGCAGCGCCGGGCTGCTGGCCGGGGTGCTGGTCGCCGGTTCGACCACGCTGCTGGGCGTCTCCCAGGATGCCCGGCCTTACGCCCTGCTGGCGCTGTTCACCGTGCTCTCGGTGTATTGCTTCGAGGTCGCCTGGCGCACCGGGCACCGACGGTGGTGGATCGCCTGGGCGGGGGCGACCATCGCGAACCTGCTCAACAGTTACGCCGCGCTGACCCTAGCGATGCCCGCGCTCGTGCTGGGGTGGGGCTGGTTGTTGCTGCAATTGGCCGCGCGCCGCGACCGGTACCCATCCTTACGCTATGTGCTGAGCGCCTGTGTCGCCATCGGCCTGGTCGCGGCGGACGCAGTGTTCGAGTTAAGCCAGCTCGCTAAAGTCGCGCCCGACCTGACGCAAAGCGGGAGTATGCGCACCACCGCGCTGACGATCTTCCGCGATTGGCTCGCTCAGGGGAATGTCCCGTCCGACCTGCGGGGGGGGCTGCAAGCGGCCTGTTGGCTGGTCGCGGGGATCGGCAGCGTGGTGAGCCTGGCCGGGGACGGGCGGGCGCGCCGCGGGATGGTCTTCGCCGGGCTGCTCGTGCTGATCCCGCTGGCCCTCGTCTGCGCGCTGGGCACCACCAATACAGTCGCGGCCCGCTATGTCGCCTTTACGCTCCCGTTCTTTTATCTGCTGGTCGGCCAGGGATTCCGCGTCCTGCTGGCAGGCCTGACGATGACCTGGCCGCGCAGGCGTTGGATTAAGATCCCGGCGGCAACATTCTCGCTGTGGGTTCTGATCCTCGGCAGCGGTGCCTTGCTAGTTTACGCCGAGAGCGGCGCGGAATATTACAGCACGACCGGGTACAGCGCCACCCGCTTCAAACCCGACTATCGCGCGGCAGCCGCGTACCTGGCCGGGCGCGTCGCCCCGGCAGACACGATTGTGTTCCTCGACGACCCGCCGCACGGTGTGGATGTCAGTCGCTTCTACTGGCACTGGCACGCCCCGGCGCACGTGTATGACGCGCGCGATCCCCGCCTGGCAACGGTTGTGCCGCAGGGCAAGGTCTACTGGGTGATCGGTCTCTTCTACTACGCGCCCCGGCAACTGGCCGCGCTGGCCGCCCAGGACTGGCCTGCCCAGGCTCGTTTCCCGGCGGTAGCGGTGCTGCAAGACCCGGATAGCGGTGCAGGAATCGTGGATCGCCTCGACGGCGTGGTCCGGCGGCTCCAGCAGGTGGATGGCTGCTGCCCGGCGCTCAGCACCATCGCCGGATCGGTCGCCCAAGACCGTGGGCAGGCCAGCCAGGCGTTGCGCAGCTATGCCGTGCCCGGAGGCCGCCTCGGGTTCCTGGGACCGGAACACCTCCGCACCTCGCGCGGCTTTGCCGCCCTGGGTGATACCGAGCGCGCCTGGCAACAGGCCATGCTCTCCAAATACAACCAGGCGGATAGCCCCGATCTGCATCGTTGGCTCGCGCAATTGCTGGCCCAGGCTGGCGATACGGTGCAAAGCCAGATCGAAACCCAACTGGCCGCCGATCTCACGCGCCCCCCAACTGCCGCGCCAGGGCAGCGCCCAGGCCCGCCCCGATAGTATAAGCCTCCTGTATTGACTCCCTAGCGCGTGTCCTGAACTTTAGGCCGCCCTCAGGCCCGGTCCGAGGCTGGTGCCAGAATGTTCAGCGTATCTTTTATGTCGGGACCGCTGGTCGCGCACCGGTGTTTCGTGCCTAAAAAGTTCATGACAGGCGCTGGTCTTTCGTTGGTCACCGGGCCTCGTTTAGTCTGTATGTTGTTTAAAGCGATTAATCTCCCATATTTTTTAGCTAAAAAATAAGTTCTGACGAGATAGAGAGCAGCGGTGAATGTTCGGTTTTGCACGATACGGGAGGCTTTACAAGTGAAGTGCTGGATCAAGATCTCCCTCTAAAAACTGGTATAAACCGCTATTGACTCAGCCACAATATGGATCTATACTATGCTTAACAACCATAAAGCTTTATTAAAATTTTATCTAATGCGTTAGGCACCTCTAGCCTGCGCCTTGAGCCGTGCGCTGGTGAAAGAAGGATTCGTGAGCCAACGGGTAACAATGGAAGACATCGCGGAACAGAGCGGGGTCTCGACGGCAACGGTTTCGCTGGTGCTGCGGGACAAACCCGGCGTCAACGACGAGACGCGGCAGCGCGTGATCGCTACGGCGCGTACTCTGGGGTACCGCAAGCGCGCCCCGATCACCAGCCCGGGGTCCACTCGCCTCCGGCTGGTCGGCATGGTGAACAAAACGCGCTCCGACGATGCCCCCCGCACGAACCCGTTCTATGCGCCGGTGATTGCCGGGATCGAGGCGGCTTGCCGCCGGCAGCAAATTAACCTGCTCTACGCGATCGTGCTGGTAGACGAAGATAACCATCCCCAGGAGTTGCCGCGGATGCTGCTCGAAGATGATCTGGATGGGCTGCTGCTGGTCGGGGCGTTTGTCGATTCGACCATTGCGCGGCTCATGGAGCGCCGCACCACCCCGACCGTCCTGGTTGATGCCTATGCCGCCGAGAACGCCTACGACTCGGTGCTCTCCGATAATTTCCGTGGGGCGTATGAGGCGGTCTCTTACCTGATCGAACGCGGGCACCGGCATATCGGCCTGGTCGGTAGCTTACCGACTGCCTACCCCAGCCTGGCGGAACGCCGCCGGGGCTATCTCCAGGCGTTGAAAGACCAGGGGATCACCCAGCACTACTTTGCCGATAGCCACCTCCCGCCGAAACAGGCCGTTGACGCCGCCGTCGATCTGCTGCGGCGCGCGCCCGCTATCACCGCCTTATTCTGCTGTAATGATGCAATGGCGCTCGGCGTGTTGCAGGCGGCGCAATCCCTGGGCCGCCGCATCCCCGACGACCTATCGGTTATGGGTTTCGATGATATCGACCTGGCCGAACATGTCACGCCCGCCTTGACGACCATGCATGTCGACAAAGTCGGTATGGGGCGGCTAGCCGTGCAGCTCTTGATCAACCGTGCTGAGTTCCCGACCGCTAGCTGTGTCACTGCCCTGTTGCGCCCGACCCTAATCGAGCGCCAGTCGGTGCGCTCGATCCGCGACACGTAGGGATCGGCGCAAAGAGCGCGCGTAGAATTTTCGAGGCACGCCACGCCGCTGATCCCGCCCTGTTGAGGTGCATTGGTGCGTGATCCCTGCGGTGCCCGCTTCACTGGCGATGCCAGTAACCGGCCTATCCTATCCTTGCCATACCCGCGTTATACCCTCGCTACCCTGCCGGGCCGATGCGTGTTTGTTGTTCACCCGATGTCTACCTGTAACTACGTGGATAGTTACCAACACGCCTTATACTAATTTTGATACGACTTTGGCTAACGTATCGGATGCGCCATGTATGTTAATCCTCTATTT
>JBBSAN010000210.1:0-9644 GCA_038252265.1 Chloroflexia bacterium | reverse complement strand
TTCGACCTGGCCCTGGCGGGCGACCCGGTGTCGGCCTTCGGGGGCATTGTGGCGATCAATCGCCCGGTGACGGCGGCGCTGGCCGGGGCGATCAACCTGACCTTCTTTGAGGTGGTGATCGCCCCCAGCTTTGACGATGCCGCCGTGGAGATCCTCAGCGGGCGCAAAAACCTGCGCTTGCTG
Source organism: Chloroflexia bacterium (assembly GCA_038252265.1). Classification (GTDB taxonomy): domain Bacteria; phylum Chloroflexota; class Chloroflexia; order QHBQ01; family JAICKM01; genus JBBSAN01. The sequence continues at coordinate 9,461 of JBBSAN010000210.1, read as the reverse complement.
GCCGTGCCCGACCCCGACCTGGACCATCGCGATGACGACTTTGCCGCGCCGGTGCAGTTCCGCCCGGTCAGCGGCGGCTTCCTGGCCCAGACCAAAGACGCCGTCGCCGCCGACACGGTGCGGCTGCGCCCAGTTACAACCCGCCACCCCACGCTGGCCGAGATTGCCGACCTGACCTTTGCCTGGCGGGCGGTGAAGCATGTGAAGTCGAACGCCATTGTGCTGGCGAAGCACAGGGCGCTGGTGGGGGTGGGGCCGGGGCAGTCCAGCCGGGTCGATAGTGTGAACATCGCCGTGCAGAAAGCCGGTCTGCGCGCCGAGGGCAGCGTGCTGGCCTCCGACGCTTTCTTCCCCTTCCCCGATGGAGTGGAAGCGGCCATCGCCGCCGGGGTGCCGGCGATCATCCAGCCGGGCGGATCGGTCAACGATGCGGCGATCATCGCCGCCGCCGACGCCGCCGGGATCGCCATGGTCTTCACCGGCCAGCGCCATTTCCGCCACTAATGCGGATCGTGTCGCGGCCCCCGGTCATCACCGGAGCGCGGGATCAGGGCCTGCCGCCTTCGGCGCACCGGCGCACCCCTGCTGCAACGATCCGGGCTGACTTCGCGTATAATATAGTGAGGCGGCCACCCCCAGGGTGGGACACGCCCCGTATAATTGCTAGCTGTTCGCTGGGCAGTGGCCCGGCCAGGTCGGATAAGGAGATATCCAAATGTTCTTTGACCCGATGTACCTCGTGTTTTTACTCCCGGCGCTGGTGCTGTCCATGTGGGCGCAGTGGCGGGTGAAATCCACCTACCAGAAATATTCACAGGTGCCCAACCAGCAGCGCATACCGGGGGCGAAGGCTGCCCGCCATTTGCTGGATAGCGCCGGGTTGCAGCACATCAACATCGAGCATGTGCCGGGCGAGTTGAGCGATCACTACGACCCAAGCAGCAAGACGCTGCGCCTGTCGGACGGTGTGATCAACAACGCCTCGGTCGCCGCGCTGGGCATCGTCGCCCACGAATGCGGCCACGCGGTGCAGGACGCCAAGGGCTACACCCTGATGCGCGCCCGTAGCGCCCTCGTCCCGGCGGTCAACATCGGCTCGAACCTCGGCCCGCTGCTGATCTTCGCCAGCATTATCCTCACCGCCTGGTTCCATCTCACGGGCTTAAGCTGGCTGATCTGGGTCGGCATCGCGCTGTTCTCGCTGTCGGCGCTGTTCGCCCTGTTCACCCTGCCGGTGGAACTGGACGCCAGCAGCCGCGCCATGCAAATGCTGACCACCAGCGGCCTCGTGGACCGCACAGAATATAGCCAGGCGAAGTCGGTGCTCAACGCCGCCGCGTGGACCTATGTCGCGGGCCTGGCGACGGCGGTGCTGCAACTGCTGTACTACATCACCCTGGCGGGTCGCCGCCGCTAAACCGGGCGGCAACCGGCTGTGGTATACTTTGTGGAGGAGCCAGGCATGAGCCTTGCTCCTCCATCACGTTTTTGTGGGCGTTTGCTTTTTTGGGATCAGGATAGGATTTAGCTGTTATGGAACCGATCACACTGCTACCCGCCGCCGGTCGCAAGCCGCCGGAGACGAGCGGGCCGCGCAACATCTACGATCTGACGCTGGACGAACTGGCGACCACACTGGAAAGCTGGGGCCAGCCGCGCTACCGGGCCAAGCAGGTGATGCACTGGCTGTATAAGGAACTGGCGACCCAGTTTGATGCGATGACCAACCTGCCGCTGGAGCTGCGCCGCCGCCTGGGCGAGGCGTTCCGCATCGGCAGCACGGAGGTGGTGGCCCAGTCGATCTCGCGCGACCAGGACACGCGCAAGGTGCTGTTCCGCTTTGCCGACGGCAACACGGTCGAAACGGTGCTGATGCTCTACTACGACCGCGCCACCGTCTGTGTATCGAGCCAGGTCGGCTGCGCCATGGGCTGCGTCTTTTGCGCGACGGGGCAGATGGGCTTCACCCGCAACCTCAGCGCCGGGGAGATCCTGGAGCAGGTGCTGGTCTTCAGCCGCTGGCTGCGCGAGCATCCCTACGATCCGCCCGCCCGCGCCACGCCCGGCGGCGGCTGGCAGGTCGCGCCCGACGAGGTAGAGACGAGCCACAACCCACAGCACGCGCCGCTGACCGCCGTGACCAACGTGGTCTTTATGGGCATGGGCGAGCCGCTGCTCAACTACGATCAGTTGTGGAAGGCGATCCGCCAGTTGAACAGCCCCGATGGGCTGGCGCTGGGCGCGCGGCGGATGACCGTCTCCACCGTGGGCGTGGTGCCGCGCATCCACCGCTTCACCCAGGAGCCGTTGGCGGTCAACCTCGCTGTGTCGATCCACGCCGGGAACGACACCCTGCGCAGCCGCCTCGTCCCACTGAACCGGCGCTATCCGCTGGCCGACCTGATCGCCGCCTGCCGCGCCTACATCGCCCACACGGGCCGCCGTCTGACCTACGAGTATGCTCTGATCGCCGGGGAGAACGACCGGCTGGAACACGCCCGCGAACTGGCCGCCCTGCTGAAGGGCCAACTGTGCCACGTCAACCTGATCCCGCTCAACCCGATCCCCGGCACCAGCCTGCGGGCCACCCCGCGTCTCCAGGTTCGCGCCTTCGCCGGGATCCTGACTGCGGCGGGCATCCCCTGCACCATCCGCATCGAGCGCGGCCAGGATATCGCCGCCGCCTGCGGCCAACTCAAAATCGCCCACGAACCCGGCAGCCACCAGCGCAGTCTGAACCCGGCAGTGGTGACGAAGGACGAAGAGTAAGAAGCGTAAGATTGGAGGTCCAATAATGGAAGCAACCGATATGCGTGTGGAAGAACAGCCAATCGAACCCCGCGACCTGGTCGCCGCCCACCTGTACCCCGACGAAGGGGCGGTCATTCAGGACGCGCTCCGTCACCTCCTGCAAGATCGTCCTGACGTGCGGATTGAGTGGGCGATCTACCGTTATCAGACGGAAGAGATGACGGTGGCGCGGGCAGCGGAACTGGCCGGAGTGAGCTTTTTCCGTATGAAGGATCTCATGTTCGAGCGGGGAGTCGTACCGCGTCTCGGCCCGGCTACGTTAGAAGAAGCTCAAGAGGAGGTGGATGCGATTGAGCGATGGTTCCCCTCCAACGCTAAATAGGTCTATGAGTCCTCAGCCCTCGGGCCTCAGTCCTCAGTCCCCGCTGGCCTTCTTTGACCCTCTGTCCGGCATCAGCGGGGACATGGCGCTGGGGGCGTTGATCGATGCCGGATTGCCGCTGGCCGTGCTGGAGGCCGAACTGGCGAAGCTGCCGGTGATGGGCTACCGGCTGGAAGTGCAGCAGACCGAGCAGTATGGGCTGCGCGGCACCCATCTGGATGTGCATCTGGCGGAGACGGAGCAGCCGCACCGGCACCTGGCCGACATTCGGGCCATCCTGAACGAGAGCGACCTGGCCCCGGCGGTGCGCGAGCGGGCGCTGGCCGTGTTCACTACCCTGGCCGAGGCCGAGGCCTACGTCCACGGCACGACCGTCGAGGCGGTCCACTTCCACGAAGTGGGCGCGGTGGACGCGATCGTGGATGTGGTGGGAACGATTGCCGGGCTGGCCTGGTTCGGGGTGCAGGAGTGCTATTGCGGGCCGCTGCCGCTGCCGTTCGGTGGGGGGCTGGGGCGCAGCGCCCACGGCCCGCTGCCGCTGCCCGGCCCGGCCACCCTGCAAATCCTCGCCGCCGTGCAGGCGCCCACCCGCCCCCGCGACACCGACCGCGAACTGGTCACCCCCACCGGCGCGGCCCTGGTCGCCACGCTCTGCCGCTTCACCCAGCCCGCCTTCCGGCTGCGGCGCGTCGGTGTCGGCTACGGCACCCGCCCCCTCCCCTGGCCGAACGCCCTGCGCCTCATCCTGGGCGACCCCATCGAACACTCCGCACTCCGCACTCCGCACTCCGCACTTGATATGGCTCCGCTGGTCACCGACCTGCAATTGGAGCAAGACACCGTGACGCTACTCGAAACCAACCTGGACGACCTGAACCCGCAGGTGATCGGCTATGTGCTGGAAGGGCTGTTCGCCGCCGGGGCGCTCGACGCCTGGGTAACCCCGGTGCAGATGAAGAAGGGCCGCCCGGCGGTCGTCGTCAGCGTGCTGGCCCGGCCCGACACGGCGGCAATCCTGGCCGGGCTGTTGCTGCGCGAAACACCGACGCTGGGTATTCGTTATCAAACGCTGGAACGGGTGAAGGCCCAGCGGCGGATACTCACTCTGGATACGCCGTTCGGCCCGATCCGCGCCAAAGCGCGCCGCCTGGGAGCCGCCTGGACTGCCCAGCCGGAGTACGACGACTGTGCCGCCGCCGCCCGGCAGAGCGGCCAACCCCTGCGCGCCGTGCTGGATGCCGCCAGCATAGAGGCCGCCGCCGTGATCGCCGGGTGGACCGAGGAGGAAGCGGGCTGATGGACGATGCCGAGCGCATCCTGGGACAACTACGCGAAGATCCGTGGACGCCGTTCCCCGAAGCGGTAGACCTGCTGACCCGCCTGCCGCCGGAAGCGGCCCCGACACTCCGCGCCGCCCTGGCCGACCCCAACAACCGCATCCGGGCGATGGTGGCGCGGGCGTTGGGCGCATTCTGCGGGCCAGAGACGGTCGCCGCGCTGGTGGGCGTCCTCCAACATGACTCCGCCGCCGATGTGCGCCGGGTGGCCGTGGGGGCATTGGCCGATTGCGGGGGCGATGCGGCGGTCCAAGCATTGATCGCCTTCTACCAGCAGGACACCGATCTCTATGGCCGGATCGGCGCGGCGCACGCCCTGGCGGCGTTGCGGACCTCCGCCGCCCTCGCCCCGCTGACCGGTATGCTCTGGAGCGACGAGCCAGACCCCTGGCTGCTGGGCGAGACGGCGCTGGCGCTGGGCGAACTGGGCGACCCCGCCGCTTTCGATGCCCTGGCCGATGCCCTGGAACACCCCAACGCCGATGTGCGCGGCAAGGCAGCGGGTGCGCTGGGTCTGCTGGGCGATAGGCGGGGGGTAGAGGTGCTGCAAGATACCCTCGCCAACCCGACCGAAACCGACTATGTCAAGAGCCTGGCCGCTGAGGCACTGGCGCAATTGAGTGCTGAGTGCTGAGTGCCAAGGGATCACGCATCACGCATCACGCATCACGCATCACGGAGGGACCGGTGGAGACGAAGCAAGCACAATTCAAGCGACTGACCGAGCCGGAAATTCGGCCTTACACCGATGGCGGCAGCTTCAGCAACGGCAAGGCGTATGCGCGGGACGGCTATATCTACGACACGGTGCTGCGGGAGAACGTTCTCCATGCCCGCAGCCGGGGACACAGCGGCGGGCCGTACAAGGTGGAGGCGACGCTGGCCCCCGCCGATGCGCCCGGCAACGCCATCATTGATTACGAATGTAGCTGCCCGCGCGGCGGCTTCTGCAAGCACGTCGTGGCGATGTTGCTGGTCTGGGTCCACCATCCAGAGACGTTTATCGCCGCCACCGACCCGGCGATCCTGCTGAAGGATCTGACCCGCGACGAGCTGGCGACGATCCTGACCGCCCTGCTCACCCAGGTTCCCGAACTGGAACGGCGGGTGGCGCGGCTGCTGCCGACCCTGCGTCCGGCAGAGGGCGGGGCCACCCAGGCGACCGTCGATCCCGACTCGATCCACCGGCAGGTCGCCGAACTGGTCAGCAGCCGCTACGACTATTACAACGACTGGAACGACGAAACCGATAACGACGAGGAACTGGACGAACTGCTGGAACTGGGCCACCGCTACGCCGAGGGCGGGCAGTGGGCCAACGCCTTCGTCATCTATGGCGCGCTGGTCAAAGAGACGATCAAGGCGATGCAGGAATATAGCGACGACGAAAGCAGCCTGCCCGAGGTGATCGAGGCGGCCAGCGACGGGCTGCGGCGCATCCTGGCGGCACAGGCCACCCTGGCCCCCGCCGAGCGCCTTTCGGCCACCGACCGCGCCGCGTTGATCAGGACGCTGTACGACGCCTGGATATCCGACCAGGATTACGGCAATCTGTCCGAGATCGCCCCGGCGCTGGCCGAGGCCGCCACCCCCGGCGAACGGAAACAACTCGAAGGCTGGCTGCGGGGCGACCGGCGCCGCGATGCATGGGGCGGCAAAGCATTTGTGCGCTTCATCCTGAGCCTGAAGGAGCGCGACGGGCTGAGCGATGACCAGATCCTGGACGAATATCGCAAAGCCGATCTATACGATGAGTTGACGATCAAGCTGATCGAGTTGGGCCGGGTGGACGAGGCGCTGAGCGTTGCCAACGATTTCTTGCCCCAGGCGGCGCAGGCCACCCAGTTTGCCGAACGGCTGCTGAACCTGGGCAAGAAGTGGGTCGATCTGGGGCTGGCGTTCATCGAGGGGCGGCTGGCGAAGGTCGAGGAGCAGCAGCGCGCGTCGGCCAAGACCAAAAGCCCACAGCGCAACCCGGATGATTACCAGCGCGAACAAAACCACGCCTACTATCTCCTGTGGCTGGAGAAGCAGTACAGTGCCCACAAGCGGCCTGACAAAGCGCTGGAGATTGCCCAGCGCCGCTTTGAATTGGAGCCGGGCGAGCGGGCCTACTTATCGGTTCAACAGGCCGCGCAACTGGCGGGCCAGCCGCAGGGCTTGTGGGACGAAACCCGCCCGCTCCTGCTGGCCGACCTGGAAGCGCAGGATATGTGGGGGGCGCTGGTCAACATCCACCTGCGGGAAAACGCCCCGGAGGCGGCTCGCGCGGCGCTGGCGGCGCTGGAACATCACCTGGCTGAGCACAAACCCGTGAGCTGGTCCGCCCCCGACTATGTCAGTCCCCCGGCGCTGGCCGACTACCAGTTGCGCGTGGCCCAGGCCATCGAAAAGACGCAGCCCGCCTACGCCCGCGGGATTTACCAGCACCTGGCCGAGAACTGGATCGCCCAGCGGGGCCGCGCCAGCTACCAGCAGGCCGCCGAGTACCTCCTGCGCGCCCGCGACCTCTATGCCCGCGACGGCCAGCAGGCCGAGTGGCTGGCCTACATCGCCGATCTCCGCAAGCGCAACAAGGCGCTCTACGCCTTGCGCGAAGAACTCGACGCCCGTAAGCTTGACTAACGAGTGATGAGCAACGAGTGATGAGCGATGAGCGATGAGCGATGAGTGATGCGGGTAGGTTTGGCCCTAGCCCGCATCACCACGTTCCCTTCGTGTCTTTCGGCCTTTCGTTTCGTGCGTTTCGTCCCTTCGTGCTTTCGTGGTTCCACCGTCCCAGGTTTCCGCCTATAGTCCCACACAGGTCGGACCTCCGCGCCTTGACACTGCCTACCCGGATTACCTATACTCTATAGTGGGACAGTGCCACACGCCGCTAGGCGCGTGGTAGAACGCTTGTTCCCGTTGACAGCGACCTATTGATTGACATAAAATGTAAATTAGGAGGCGGGTACCCCATGCTCACTAGCCGCGAGATCCGCTCGCGTTTCGTCGAATTCTTCCAGCAGGAAGGGCACACCCCCGTGCCTTCCAGCTCTCTGGTGCCCGACAACGACCCCACACTGCTGTTTACCACAGCGGGCATGGTCCAGTTCAAGGACGTATTCACGGGAGCGGAGAGCCGCCCATACAAGCGCGCCGTGACCGTGCAGCGCTGTATGCGCGCCGGGGGCAAGCACAACGACCTGGAGAATGTCGGACCAAGCCTGCGCCATCACACCTTCTTCGAGATGCTGGGCAACTTCAGCTTTGGCGACTACTTCAAGCGCGAAGCCATCGGTTTCGCCTGGAAGCTGTTCACCGAGGTCTGGGGCCTGCCCGCCGAGCGGCTGTGGCCCACGGTCTACACAGACGATGACGACGCGGCCCGGTTGTGGACCGAAGTGGCGGGCGTCCCGGCCTGGAAGGTGACGCGGCGCGGGGCGAAGGACAACTGGTGGAGCGCGGGCGATACCGGCCCCTGCGGGCCGTGCAGCGAGATCTTCTGGGACTACCACCCCGAAAAGACCGGCCAGCCCGGCCACAACCCCGAAGACGACGAAGACAGCTTCATCGAACTGTGGAACCTGGTATTCATGCAGTTCGATCAGGTGGGCGGCGGCGTGCTCGCCCCCCTGCCGATTGGGTCGTCGGTGGATACCGGCGCGGGGCTGGAGCGGGTCACGGCGATTTTGCAGGGCAAAGACAGCAACTATGCCACCGACCTGTTCCTCCCGATCATCGAGCGCACCCGCGAACTGACCGGGCAGACCCCCGACGAGATGGAGCGCCAGATCGCGTCGTACCGGGTGATTGCCGACCACGGGCGGGCGGTGACCTTCCTCATTGGCGACGGTGTAATGCCCGGCCCCAGCGAGCGCGGCTATGTGCTGCGCCGGGTGCTGCGCCGCGCCCTGCGGCATGGCCGCCTGATCGGCCTCGACCGCCCGTTCCTGACCGAGATCGCGGAGGTCGTGTTCGATATGATGGGCGAGTTCTACCCGGAACTGCTGGCCCGCCGCGAGTTCATCCTGCGGACGATTGCGACCGAAGAAGAAAACTTCAGCCGGACTATGGTCAGCGGCCTCAACCGCTTTGACACGGTGACGGCGGGCCTCCACCCTGACGGCGATCATACCCTTAGCGGCGAAGAGGCGTTCCGTCTCTATGACACCTACGGGATGCCCCGCGACCTGATCGATGAATTGGCCCGCGAACGCGGTCTGGGGGTGGATTGGGCGGGCTATGACACCGCCATGCAACAGCAGCAGACGACCAGCCGGGCCAGCAGCACCTTCAAGGCAGCGAAGGGCAGCGGCAAAGAGGTCTACCAGCAGATCAGCCCCCAACCGACCGAGTTCCTCGGCTACGACGCAGGCAACCTGAGTGCCTCGGCGCGGGTGCTGGGCCTGGTGCAGAACGGCGCGCCGATCGATGGAGCCGGGCCGGGGCAAGCGGTCGAAGTGATCCTCGACCGCACCCCGTTTTACGGCGAGGGCGGCGGGCAAATCGGGGACCGGGGCACCCTGACCTGGGAGGGTGGCAACGCCACCGTGCGCGACACGCAGAAGCCGATCGGCGGCATCCACGTCCACTATGCCACGGTGAACGAAGGGACGCTCCGCACCGGGGCGACCGTAACGGCGACGGTGGCCGAGGGCGTGCGCTGGGATACGATGCGTAATCATACCGCCACCCACCTGTTGCACAAAGCCTTGCGCGACGTGCTGGGCACCCATGTCCAGCAGGCGGGCAGCCTGGTCGAGCCGGAGCGCCTGCGCTTCGACTTCTCGCAGAACGCGCCGATCAGCCGCGCCGACCTGAGCCGCATCGAGCAGATCGTCAACGAGCAGATTCGCCAGGACTACCCGGTCCAGCCCCAGGTGATGACCTACCCGGCGGCGCTGGCCGAGGGCGCGATGGCGCTCTTTGGCGAAAAGTACGGCCATGAGGTGCGGATGGTCCGCATCCCTGGCTTCGAGAGCAAGGAACTGTGCGGCGGCACTCAT
>JBBSAN010000209.1:0-9655 GCA_038252265.1 Chloroflexia bacterium | reverse complement strand
GTCATCGAGCATCGCTACACGCTCGAACACGCGCACGGCTCCGTGCGGCTCCAGACGTTGCTGGACCTGCCAGGCGAGATCCTCAACCACCTGGGGCGCTCCCGCGATTTTGACGGCGTGGACGCCCGCGCCCTCCTCTTCTTCGATACCGAGACGACCGGTCTGGCTGGTGGCACCGGCACCTATGTCTTCCTCACCGGGCTGGGGCTGTTCGACGGCGATACCTTCATCGTCCGCCAGCTTTTCATGCCCGACCTGGAGAGCGAACGCGCCCTGCTGCATGTGCTGAACAGCCCGTTGGGGCAGGCAGCGGCGCTGGTCAGCTTCAACGGCAAGAGCTTCGACTGGCCCCTGCTGGAGGCGCGCTTCACCCTCAGCCGGATGCGCCCGGCTGACAACCACGCGGGGCGGCATCTCGATCTGATGCACGCTGCCCGGCGCGTCTGGAAGGACCACCTGCCCGCCTGCACACTGGGCGACCTGGAACGGCACGTCCTGCGGCTGCAACGCCACGGCGACGTGCCCGGCTGGCTCATTCCCAGCCTCTATTTCGAGTATTTGCGGACAGGGCAGATCCAGGCGCTCTTGCCGGTGTTCGAGCACAACCGGCTCGACGTGCTCTCGCTGCTGGGGTTGGCCGGGCACCTCGGGACACTGCTCCATGCCCCCGACGCTGCTACCCTGGCCGGGGGGGAATGTTATGGCCTGGGCCGCTTCTATGAAGACCTGGGCCGCCCCGCCGACAGCCTCAAAGCCTATGCCCGCGCCCTCACCTACCGGCTCGACCCGGCCCTGCGCGCCATTGTCGTGCAACGCATGACCACCCTCTACCGGCGGTTGGGAGAAACCCACGAGGCGCTGCGGATCTGGGAGGAACTGGTCGCGGGCGAGACGACGCTGATCTTCCCCTACGTCGAACTCGCCAAGCACTACGAGCACCGGCTGAAGGACTACGCCGCCGCCACCAGCCTGGTCCGCCGCGCCCTCGACATCTGCGCCAACCCCTGGCACCTCCTCGCCGCCCCGGCCAACACCCACGCCGCGCTGGACAAGCGGCTCGTGCGCCTGGAAGCGAAAGCGGCGCGTTTGGCGGCCCGCACAAATTAACGCAAAGACGCTAAGAAACGAAGGCATCGAGAATGATCACGATGCCTTCGTTTCTTAGCGTCTTTGCGTTGAACATATAAACCCTAGCGAATCTTGCGGGGGCGGCCACGCGGGCGGGGCACCTTCTGCACCAGCACCTGCCCGACCTGCTCTAACTGGCGCATCACCGTTAGCAGCAATTCGACCCCGGTGAACGGCTTACGCAGCACCAACGCTTTGACTTGCGGGTGATAATGCGAGGCGGCGGCAGAGGAGTCGAGCACGACAATCCGGCCTATCGGCACCTGATAGCTGCGGTGCAGATAGCGCGCCACCCGCAAGCCGTCTAATTCGGGCAGGTGGCGGTCCAGGACATAGAGGTCGGGCGCGTCGTCATCGGTAAAATGCAAGGCTTCCGCGCCGCTGGTGGCGACCGTCACCACATACCCGGCAGCGGTCAGCGTCGCCTCGGCCAGAGCGGCGCTTTCCGGGTCGGCGTCGGCAATCAGCACGCGCTGTACCCCCTCAGCAAAGCCGGATGGTTCGGGCACTTCCATCAGCACATCCTCCTGTAAAAACAGAGCAAGCCTGCATAGCACAACCCTTGAGCAACAACTAGAGCATAGGTTGTGCCCTTATGCAGCAGCACCTAGTGTACCATACCGCATCTCTAGGACTGTCGTCAAGGGATACCAGGGATATGTAATCTATATTTGACACCCTGCCCTGGCCGATCTATACTGAGCACGCTTGCTACCTGAAATATATTGTTGTTGCGACAGAGGAGTTTCTATGGCACTTGTGGACCGTTTGCAGTTAGATGTAGTCTGGTATATGACCGAGGATTGGGACGCCGCCAAAGAGTTCTATACCCGGGTGCTGGGGCTGGCCCCCACCCCCCAGCACCCGGCCTACGAATGGTTGGAACTGGGGACCGGGGGGCCGGTGCGCCTCGCCATCTCCGGCAGCGGGCCGGACGACCTGCACGGCGGCGCGGTACCCGTCTTTACAGTGCAACACCTGGAGGCGCTGCTGACGGCCCTGTCGGCGCAAAATATCACCTGCGAGGAACCACTGCCGGAACCGGACGGCGGCTTGCGCGCCACGGTCTACGACCCGACGGGCAACCGGCTGCAACTCCGCCAGCCGGGCAAGGGCGCGGCTCCTGCCGCCGCACCCGGCACCGACGGCCTCGTCACCGGGATCGACCTGCTCTGGTATATCACCGCGTACCCGGAGTGGGAAGACGCCCGCCGCTTCTGGACCGAGACGCTGGGGCTGGCGGAAACCTTCCGCACCGACGCCCCGCCCCACTGGGCGCTGTTCGACACCAACACCCCCGTGCGCCTGGGCCTGGGCACTCCCGAAGCCGGGCAACTCGGCCCGGCGGGCAGTGTCGCCGTCATCCTCGAAGTGCGCGACATGGACGAGGCGATGGTCCGGCTGCACCACGCCGGGGTCGAGCATAGCGAAGATCCCGCCGATCCCGGCAGCCGCCTGGTCAGCTTCTACGACCCCGCCGGGAACCAGCTCCAACTGCACTGGACGAAAGCGTGAAGTATAAAGTTTGAGTTTTGTGGTTTGCGGTGCGGGACAGCACATCTCAAACCTCAAACCTCTTGTTGCTCGTGTTATGAGGGCGCTAACAGGACCAGTTGGGGGATACGATTGAAATGTCGTGTGTTGGCGGTCACCAGGGTAAGATTATAGTAAAGCGCAGTCGCAGCAATCAACGTATCAGCATCCCGATCAACATGCCGGACTGCCGCAACTGCCCACGCAACCGCGCATAGCGCTTCATGATCGATCGGTTCAGGCTAAGGACGTCCACCCACCGCAAAACAGCGGCAAAGCCTTGTTCATGAGCCGTTTGATTTACCCCGAAATAGATACCCTCCTAAATCTCGCCGTAAGTGATCAAGCTAATCGCTAACCCGTCTGGTGCTAGTTGGCTCAAAAAGGTATGGGCCGACGGTCTGTTTTTTAGATAAGCGATCACAACGTCGGTGTCGATCAAGTACTTCATACGGAGTCCAACGTTATAACTCCGGCAACGGGCGGGGCGGCAGACCACGGCTTTCGTAGACCTTGCGTAAGAAAGCCGTGTCGTCTATATCGCTCCAACTGCCGGATGCGGCCAGGAAGGCCTCCAGATCCGCCGGGGTGGGAATCCGCCGCCGCGTGTAAGGCACCCGGTGCCGGGTCGGCACAGGCCGTACTTCTGCACGCGCCCCGCTATCAGTTTCCACTACAACCGTCTCCCCGCTCTGGATCACCCGGTTCAGGAAACGATCGACGTTACTGGCGAATTCCTCGGCTGAGACATGAATAGGTGCTCTGGTCATCGCATTTCCTTTCTGTTGACCCTCCTGAGCGGCTTTCCCCTACTGTACCAGCACCCATCAACCTGCCGACACGCCGTTGGCCCGCTAACCCTCGTACTTTTGTAGCACCGTCACCGCGTTCATGCCGCCGAAGCCGAAGCCGTTGATGATGGCCCGGTCAATCTTCAGCGGGCGGGCCTGGTTGGGGGTGTAATCCAGGTCGCAGTCGGGATCGGGCGTGGTGAGATTGAGCGTCGGCGGGACGATCTGGTCACGCAGGGCGAAGATGGCAGCAAGGCTCGAATGAACTCCCGCCGTGCCCATGCCGTGGCCGATCATCGACTTGGGCGCGGTGATCGCCACCCGGTAGGCATGGTCGCCAAAGGCGGTCTTGATCGCGGCGGTTTCGGCGGCATCGTTCAGCGGGGTGCTGGTGCCGTGGGCCACGATCAGGTCAATGTCGGTCGGCACCAGCCCGGCCCAGGTGATCGCCCGCTTCATCGCCAGCGCCGCGCCTGCCCCACCCGGCGCCGGAGCCGTGACATGGTAGGCATCCCCCGTCTGTGCGCCGCCCAGCACCTCGGCATAGATGTGCGCCCCCCGCGCACGGGCGTGCTCCTCGGTTTCAAGGATGACCGCCCCGGCCCCTTCGGCAAAGACGAACCCATCCCGAGCCTTATCAAACGGGCGGCTCACTTCGTTGGCCGGGCGGGGGCTGCGTGACAGCGCGTGCATGTTCTGAAGGCTGGCAATCGCCAGTCCGTTGAGGGTCGATTCGGTGCCCCCGGCGACCACCGCCACTACCTCGCCCCGGCGCAGCATGTGATACGCATCAATAAACGAGTAGATGCTGCTGGCGCAGGCCGCCACCGAGGTGACCAGCGGCCCTTTGATGCCGAAGATCAGCGACACCTGGCAGGCGGCCATGTTGGCGATCATGCCCTGCAAGAAGAGCGGGCTGACCCGGCTCAGCCCTTTGGTATAGGCCACCACCGACTCTTCGTAGGTCGCGGTGACGCCGCCGCCGCCCGTGTTGAAGATCACCGCGATCTGATCGGCGTTCTCATCGGTGATCGTCAGGCCCGAATCGTCCAGCGCCTGGCGGGCCGAGGCCACGGCAAGCTGGGCAAAGCGGTTGATCCGCCGGGCCTCGCGTGCCTCCATCCAGTCACCGGGGCGAAAGTCCTTGACCTCGCCCGCGACTTTGACCTGGAGGTCTTTGGCGTCGAAGCTGGTGATCGGGCCGATCCCCGACACCCCTTCCACCAGATTCTTCCAGTATTCTTCCGGGCTGTTACCGATGGGCGTGAACGCCCCCAACCCCGTGATCACCACCCGCGGCCCGGCAGGCGGCGTTCGTCCCGTGCCGTTATCGACCATTTCGGTCCTCCTCCTCGTCACCAATGGTTACCCGGCGCAGGATGAGGCACGAATTGTGACCGCCCAGGCCGATCGAATTACTCAACGCCACGTCCACCTTCCGGGGTCGGGAAAGGTTCGGCGTATAATCCAGGTCCAGATCCGGGTCCGGCTCGTCCAGATTGATCGTGCCCGGAATGCAGTTCTCCTGGATCGCCCAGGCACAGACCATTGCCTCCACCGCGCCCGACGCCCCCATCATGTGGCCGGTCATCGACTTGGTGCTGCTAATCGCCACGCGATAGGCGGCCTCGCCCAGCACGTGCTTGATCGCCAGCGTTTCCACCCGGTCGTTGATCGGGGTGCCGGTGCCGTGGGCGTTAATATAGTCCACGTCGTCCGGCCCGATCTGTGCCTTGCGCATCGCCATCGCCATCGCCCGTTGCGCCCCGGCCCCGGTCTCCACCTGGGCGGCCATGTGGTAAGCATCGTTGCTGGAGCCATAGCCGATGATCTCGGCGTAGATGTGGGCACCGCGTGCGCGGGCGTGCTCCAGTTCTTCCACCACCAGCATCCCCGCGCCCTCGGACATAATAAAGCCGTTGCGCCGCCGGTGGAACGGCTTGCTGGCTCGGTGCGGGTCGGGGTCGTCGCCAAGCGCGCGCATGGTGATAAACCCGGCGAGGATCAGCGGCACAATCGGGGCTTCCGCACCCCCGGCCAGCATCACATCCGCATCATCACGGCGGATCGTATCGAAGGCTTCGCCGATGGCGTGCCCGCCGGTGGCACAGGCTGACACCACGGCCATATTCGGCCCTTGCGCGCCGGTCGCGATTGCTACCTGCCCGGTCGCGCTGTCGGCCAGCATGTTCGACAGGAAGAACGGGCTGAGGCGGCGCTGGCCGCGTTCCTCCAGCACCTTCTGCTGGGCCAGCAGGGTCGTCACCCCACCCACCGCCGAACCGATGATCACGCCGGTGCGCGGGGCATTCTCCGGGGTGATCACGTAGCCGCTGTCGGCCAGCGCCTCCTGGGTCGCCACCAGGGCCAGTTGGGCATAGCGGTCCATATGCCGCGCTTCTTTGGCATCTATCGAACTGTTATCGAAGTTCTTGACTTCGCCTGCCAATTGATGGGTGTAGGGGCTGGGGTCGAACAACGTAATCCGCTCAATGCCCGAATGCCCGGCGACCAGGGCGTCCCAGGTCGCGCGTGCGCCGTTCGCCACCGGCGTCTGTGCGCCCATCCCCGTAATCACAACTCGTCTCATGTGCTCGCTTTCCTTATGCCTCCTGATAAATCGAACTGCCGGGTTAGTATACCATAAAGGCGCAGCCACGTGGTAACGGGCAGGTAGAAGTCAGAAATTAGAAATGAGAAGTCAGCAGTCAGCCCCAGCAGGGGCGACAGTATACCTATCAATTTGCTGTGGCAAACTGTAAAACACACTTACAGAAGTCGTATCTATCGAAAATAAGAAGGTGTCATCATGAGCGCGCGGTTTATGATCCTTGGGGAAGCGTCGGGATCTTCGTGAAAGATCTGGCCGCCCGAACAAGATCCTTCGCTGTGCTCGGGATGACACAGTCCTTTGGCTCACCAATACCGCTTCTATTAGCTTAGTTCGTGAAATCTATATTTAGCTTGATCCGTATGAGCTACCCTCTGTCGCCCCTGCCGGGGCTGAATCGGGGCGGGATACAAAAAGAGCAGGGGTGACCTCGCGGCCACCCCTGCCCGGTACCCGTATCGCCCAGGCGGAGGCTTACGGGGAGAGTTGCTTGCCGTTGAAGTTCACCTGGCGCAGGCGAGCTTCGACCTTCGGCAGGAGGGTGCTCGGCATTGGCAGGTAGAGCAGATCCTTCGCCTGGCTCGCGGCACTGGCATCATGCAGACTCCACCACAGGAAGTTCGCCAGCGCGCTGCCTTTGCGCTCGTCGGTCTGGTCCTTGTAGACCAGCACGTAGGTGAACCCGGCGATGGGCCAGGCACCGGGGTCCGCTGAGTTGACGATGGACACACGCAGGTCTTCCGGCACGGTGGCGATTGCGCCGTTGGCTGCTGCTGCCACCGAGTCGATGCTCGCATCTACGGTCTGTCCGGCCTTGTTCTTCATCTTCGTATACAGGATACTGTTCTGCTTGGCGTAGGCCAGTTCGACGTAGCCGACCGCGCCCGGTGTCTGCTTGACCAGCCCGGCCACGCCCGCGTTGCCGCGCCCGCCCAGGCCGACCGGCCAGTTGACCGAGGTGCCCTTGCCCACTTCGCTCTTCCAGGCCGGGCTGGCCGCGCTCAGGTAGTCGGTGAAGATGTTGGTCGTGCCCGATCCGTCGGAGCGGTGGATGACTACGATATCCTGGTTCGGCAGGGTCACGCCGGGGTTCAGGTTCTTGATTTCCACGTCGCTCCAGTTGTCCACGTCGCCCAGGTAGATCTTGGACAGCGTGTCGGCATCGAGGACGAGGTTCGCCGGGGCACCGTCTACATTGTAGGCAACGACCACCGCCCCCGCCACCGTCGGGATGTGGAGCAGGCCGGGGGCTGCGGAGAGTTGGGTGTCGCTCAGCGGGGCATCGGACGCGCCGAAGTCCACCGTCCGGGCGGTAATCTGTGAGATGCCCGCGCCGCTACCGATGGCCTGGTAGTTGAACGAGACATTGGTATCAATGTTCGTGCTGTAAGTCTGGAACCACTTGGTGTAGATCGGGGCCGGGAAGGTCGCGCCCGCGCCGTTCACCGTGAGCGCGCCGCCACCGATGCGGATCGGCGTGGCGGTCGGGGCTGCCGGAGCCGGGGTCTCGGTCGGCTGCCTGGTCGGGGTGGCCTTCGGGGTGCCCGCGCTCTTGTAGCGCCAGTCATAATAGTGCTGGCCGATATTGCCCATCTCCACCTGGAAGCCCGCCGGGTTGGTCGGCGTGTAGGTCAGCACGCGGCGCTCGAACGCCTGGATCAACACATCGCTGATCTTGCCGCCCACAGTCTGCTTGGCCCAGTAGGGGTCGCTGATCGGGAAGCCACTGGCATAGAACCAGGGGTCGATCAGGGCGGCGGTCTTCTGCACGCCCCCTTCCAGCACAGGGCCTTGCTGGTTCAGGAAGGTCCAGAACGGCTCGGCGATGTTGTGGCCCGTCTCTGGCACGAACTTCGCCAGCTTGACCGCCGGGAGGCCGGTGGTGTCGCTGAAGACGCGCCCGCGCACGTCAATCGTGTTGCCAACGTTCTGGCCGGTCTTGTCGGCCTGCTTGTGGTCGCCCAGCGGGGTGTTGCTGACCCCGGCGAAGGCGGCATAGGTCGGGGCCTTCGTATCGCCCGCGTCGCCGGTCATGTTGATCGCGGCGGCGGTCGCGTTCTGATACTTGCCGTCGCCGACAGCAATCTTGCCGCTGATCAGTTCGACGCTGAGCAGCCCGTTGGTGACATAGAACTTGCTGGTCTTATCGCCGCCCGGATTGTTGATCTCCATGCGGCTCTTGTCGAAATACTGCACCAGGCGCTTGCCGCCGCTGGCATCGCTGTAGTCCTCTTGCTGCACCGCGCCGGGGGTCGGCCCCCAGAACCAGGTGCGCGCCGTCTTGCCATCTTGGACCAGCTTATCCGTCCGCTGCCAGACCGTGCTGAACGCCGGATCGGCGAAATCCACCGCCGCCGCCGTGGTCGGGCGCAGTGCGGTCAGCATCCCGGCCAGCAGCATCAGGATCATGCTCACGCTGAGCACGCCCTGGACCAGGCGGTTGCGCGCCGTGCGTCCACTTCCAAAACCCTTCATTCACATCCTCCTCATGGTAAGCTCACAAATTGCGCCATTGCGCGTCTGAGCAACTACTATTGTAGCAAGGTGAGGTTAAGAAGCTGTTAGGAGCTTGTTAGCAAGTCGTTAGCTGCGGCGGCAATTGTTAAGAACTTGTTAGCGAGCGGGCCGCAAATAAAACCGCCCCGGCGCTTGAGGCACCGGGGCGGGGACAAGGGGTGAGGCCGGTTACTGCCAGTGCAGCCCGTTGCCGTTGTGATCGCGGTGCGCGTCGGCGGCGATGATCCGGTCGGACCCGCTCTGGATCTCCACCATCTTGCCGGTGACAAGGTAGAGCACGCGTTCGCAGATATTGGTCACCCGGTCGGCGATCCGTTCCAGGTTGTGGGCCACCCAGAGCAGGTGCGTGGCCCGGTTGATCGTGCTGGGGTCGGCCATCATGAAGGTCAACAGTTCGCGGTAGACCTGATTATACAGTTCGTCCACTTCGTCGTCGCGGATGGCGATGGCCTGGGCTGCCGCCATATCCCGGTTGACAAAGGCCTGCAAGCTGGCGGCCAGCATCTCCCGCGCCGTGTCGGCCATGCGGGGAATGTCGATCAGCGGCTTCAGCGGCGGCTCATTACCGATCAGGATGGTGATCTTGGCGGTGCCCGCCGCATGGTCGGCCATGCGCTCCATGTCGGTGATGATACTCAGGGTCGACGCCAGGGTGCGCAAGTCGGTGGCGATGGGGGCTTGCGTGGCGATCAGCAGGATGCAGCGATCCTCGATCTCAAAGCGCTGCTGGTTGATCTTCTCATCATCCTGGATCACCTGGCGGGCCAGAACCACGTCGCGCGTCCGGAGCGCCTGCACCGAGCGGTCAATGGCTTTGTCCACCATGCTGCCCATCGCCAGCACGGAATCTTGCAGTTCGCGGAGCTGGCGGTCGAAGCTTTCGCGGGGCATCTCTGTCTCCTTTGTGGGCGGCTAGCCGATACGCCCGGTGATATAGGCTTCGGTGCGCTCGTCTTGCGGGTTGGTGAAGATCTGCCGCGTCTGGTTGAACTCGATCAGTTCCCCGGCACGGTCGGGCCGCATCATAAAGACGCCGGTAAACTCGGACACGCGCCCGGCCTGCTGCATGTTGTGG